>JALYXI010000200.1 GCA_030947245.1 Acidobacteriota bacterium | reverse complement strand
TCAGGGCAAGGATGCGGGGATGGCCCAGGGCTTCCACGGCCGCACCGAGCTTCAGGAACTCCGGGCGGAAATCATGCCCCCACTCACTGATGCAGTGCGCTTCATCCACGACGAAGAGAGACGGCTTGGCATCCTTGATGTGTTGAAGAATTTCCGGCTTTGCGAGTTGTTCCGGCGTGACGAAAATGAATTCGAGCTCGCCGTGTTCGAGCTCGGAGAGAGTGTCCTTCTTATCGCCTGAGCGGGTTTGCGAGTTGACGAGCGCGGCTCCCCCGGCGTCGTGCGTCTGGAGAGAGTCGACCTGGTCCTTTTGCAGGGCGATTAAGGGAGAGATTACGACGGTGGGGCCATCGAGGAGCACGGCGGGAATCTGATAGATGGCGGATTTCCCGGCGCCGGTGGGGAGAATGGCGATGGTGTCCCGGCCGGAAAGAATGGAATCGATAGCTTCCTGCTGGCCTGGCCGGAGCGCTTCATATCCGAACGTTTCTTTGGCGGTGGACGACACACGCCGGCGGCTGATCTTCTGCTTGAGCACAAAGCGGCGACAGCAATGCTTGTGCCATGGTGAAGAAAGTGACTCCGGAAGAGCAGACGCTTGAGAAGTATTCCCTCGAAGTGCCGGAGCGTCTCATCGCGCAGGAACCGCCGGCGGAGCGCGATGGGGCCCGGATGCTGGTGGTGGACCGTGCCCGGGGAAGTTGGGAAGACCGAAAATTCCGCGATTTTCCGGAGTATGTGGAGACGGGCGATTGCGTGGTGCTGAACGACTCGCGCGTTCTGCCTTCGCGATTGTTCGGGCGCCGGCCGGGCCGGGACGCACGGATTCAGGTGTTTCTGACAGAACCTGTTTCCGACGATTCGATGGAGTGGCTGGCGCTGGTACGGCCGGGGCGAAAGGTTCGGAAGGGCGAAACGATCTTATTTCCGGAGGGGTTGGAAGCCGAGGTCATTGCGTGGGGGGAACACGGGGAACGGCGGCTGCGATTCCGTTACGCCCCAGGCATTGCCGCCCTGGACATTTATGAGCGGCTGGAGCGAATCGGCCATATGCCGCTGCCGCCTTACATTCACCGGCAGGACACGGCGCAGGACCGGGAACGGTACCAGACCGTGTTTTCGCGCGAACGGGGATCGGTGGCGGCTCCCACCGCGGGTCTGCACTTCACCGAAGAGACGCTGGAGAAAATTCGTAAAAGAAAAGCGCGCTTGGCGCGAGTAACCTTGCATGTCGGCCTGGGGACGTTTCAGCCGATTTATGCGGAAAGATTGGAGGACCATCGGATGCACGCGGAACGGTATTCCATCTCCGAAGAGGATTGGCGGGCCATTGAAGGGGGGCACCGGGTGATTGCCGTGGGATCGACCAGCGTGCGGTCGATCGAGAGCGCGGCCGCGACCGGGCGGCTGGCGGGAGAAACGGACTTGTTTATCCGGCCCGGCTATCGGTTTCAGAAGACAGGGGCGATGCTGACGAATTTTCATCTGCCGCGGACCAGTTTGCTGGTGCTGGTGTGCGCATTTGCCGGAACGGAGTTGGCGCTTGCCGCTTACCGGCACGCGGTTCGGACCGAATACCGGTTCTTCAGCTACGGGGACTGCATGTTGATCCTTTAGCTTTAAAAACGCTGGTCTTCGGGTCTATATGTACGTGAACAGCCATAAAGGATCAACTTTGTGCGTTTGAATGCGCACAGAACAGACGGGATTGCTCGTAAAATCAGGATCAGAAGACGTCCATGCTGGCATCCAGAAACCAAAATTCCTCTGAAAGAAACCGGCTTTTGGCCTCCTTGCCCCCTGCGGAACTCAAGCGGATTGCTGGCGACATGGAGACGGTATCGCTTCAGATGAAAGATGTGGCGTACGAATCCGGCCAGCCGATCGAGTACGCTTATTTCCCGTTGACCGGCGTGGCATCTTTGGTCACGGTGATGGAGAACGGCTCGGCCGTGGAAGTGGCGACAATCGGAAATGAGGGGATGGTTGGGCTCCCGCTCTTCCTCGGCGTGAATCGGACTGCCGGACGGGCATTCACGCAGGTGCCAGGCGATAGTATCCGGATCCCGGCTCACGTTTTCCAGGAAGAGGTCCGGCGCTCAAGCGAATTAACCACAATGCTGCAGCTTTATACACAAGCCCTGATCGTGCAGATTTCGCAAAGCCTGGCGTGCAATGGCATTCACACGCTTCGGCAGCGCTGCGCAAGGTGGCTCCTGATGACCCATGACCGAGTTGCGGCCGACCGGTTTCCGCTCTCTCAAGAGTTTCTCGCCGAGATGTTGGGGGTGCGCCGCCAAAGCGTGAGCAAAATCGCGTCTTTTTATCAGGACGAGGGCATGATCCGTTACAGCAGGGGAACTATCCAGTTTTTGGATAGGCCACGGCTGGAAAAGGCTTCCTGCGAGTGCTACGAAGTCATTCAAAAAGAATTTGAACGTCTCCTGGGTGCTCCGCAGAAGCAGGGATAGCGGTTAAGTAAACCGCCCCTTCTACTCCGGCGCACCTGCCCACCGAAGGGTTATATCATACAGTTCCACGGCCCTCCACTATGTACACGAGCGGACACATGATAGTGTTGTATGTCCGGTAGCGTACTCAGTAAGACGCGACTGAGCCATTCTGATCTTGGAGGCAAGTAACGATGAGTTCTGCTTTTTCCCCGGCTGTTGCGCGGCCGCGATCCCTTGAAGATCCTCTTGCTTACCTTCCGTGCTCGCCCGTCCTGGAATATAGTCGAGGCCAGATTATCTACGATGGCGGCAAGCCCTCCACCAGCATTTTCCTCGTCCTGAGCGGGAAGGTGACAGCTTCCAGAACCAGCACCGGCGGAAAGCAGGTTGTCGTGGATATTTACCAGCCGGACGAATTTTTCGGAGAATCCGCTTTTCTCGGAATGGCGCACAATACCGAAGTTGCCCAAGCTTTTGAAAATACCAAGCTCATGAGGTGGGCCATTTCCGAAATCGAAGAAATTGCGCTGCAGCGGCCTAGGCTTGCGATTGCCATGATGCAGTTGTTGGCGCAGCGCTCCGTGGATTTCACCGAGCGCATTGAGAGTTTTTCGCTGGATAACATCGCGCGGCGCCTGGCGCGTATGCTGGTCCGTTTTTCCGAGCGCCTTGGAACGTGGCAAGACGATGGCTGGATGCGGATGGTTCCGTTCACGCACGAATTGCTTTCCCAGTATGTCGGCACATCGCGGGAAATCATCACTTTCAACATGAACATGTTCCGCAATCAGGGCTACCTGCAATACTCCCGCAAAGGAATCAGCGTGCGGCGGGATGCTTTGAACGACTGGCTGCGGCAGCGTTGACTCAATGCTGTTGAGTCAAGCGTAAAACAACTCATTTCTTCCTCGTAGGAGAGGCAGGTAAATATGACGGGAGTTTCCTTGTCGAAAGTTCCGGAAAACCGGTACGAGCGTTTGTTTGCGACCGCCAAGGACGGCATTTTGATCGTCGATGCCGCGTCGGGCGAGATCCTGGACGTGAATCCCCGGGGGGAGGAGATGTTCGGGTACGGCGCCGAGTCCCTGATCGGGAAGCGAATTTCAGAACAGCAGCCTTTCTCGGACGCCGGAGTCGCAGACCGGATGTTTTCCCTGGAATCCGAGATCGATGCGGTTCAGTTCGAAGTAGAACTGATGGACGGTGGCGGAGATCTTCAGCCCTGCGAGTTTCTATGTAACCGGTATAGCGAGAGCGGGCGCGAGGTGATTCAGGGCAATGTCCGCAACGTCGCCAAACGGCGGACCGGGGAGGCACACTTTCGCCATACGGAATCACAGTTCTTGATGCTGAGGGATGGGGTGAAGGACTATGCCATTATCCTGTTGAATGCGTCCGGTCACATTGTGAGCTGGAACGCGGGAGCCGAACGGATTTTCGGCTATTCAGAAGCGGAGATTCTCGGGCAGGCGGCCCAGGTCATTTTCACGCCTGAAGATCGCCGGAACTGTCAGCCGGAGCAGGAAATGCAAACCGCGCTTGCGCGCGGATGGGCCGAAGATGACCGGTGGCATCTCCGGAAGGACCGGACCCGCTTCCTGGCGAGCGGCGTTCTTTCGGCTCTCCGGGACGAAGAGGGACAACTGCAGGGCTTCGTCAAGATTCTGCGCGATATTACAGAGCGCCAGAAACACGAACAACTTTTGGAACAGGCCCGGAAGCTGGAAACCGTTGGGATGCTGGCGGGCGGAGTCGCGCATGATTTTAATAATCTCTTGACCAGCATTTTGGGAAACACGAGCTTAGCGCTTGAAGAGTTATCTCCGTTCAGTTCTCTACGAAGCTTACTCGAACCGGTTGTTCATTCCAGTGAACGTGCCGCAAGTCTGACGCGGCAGCTGTTGGCTTACGCCGGGAAAGGGCGCTTTGAGAGCCGGCCTTTTGAGCTTTCGAGCCTTGTGAGTCAGATCCGAGTACGGTTGGAAGACGCGATGCCCGGAAATGTGCGTCTGGAGTTTGGTCTTGCTCCCGGTCTTCCGGAAGTTGAGGGCGATCCGAGCCTGATCGAACAGGTCTGGATGAATCTGACTCTGAACGCCGGAGAGGCTCTGGAAGGACGCGAAGGGACGGTCCGGGTGGAAACCGGCTTCCGCAGTTTGGTGCAGAGGCAAATTGAGGAACTGGGCGGAGGAGAAGCGGCTCCGGGCTTTTATGTTTACGGCAAAGTCATCGATACGGGAATGGGCATGGAAGAGAAAATCCAGGCCAAGGTTTTCGATCCGTTCTTCACAACCAAGTTTTTGGGGCGCGGCCTGGGCTTGGCTGCGGTGTCCGGGATCCTCCGGCAGCACAAGGGAATGATTCGCGTCTTCAGCCGGCCCGGAGAGGGCAGCACGTTCCAGTTCTTTCTACCCGTCCGGCGAGAAGCCGGATCTCAAGCGAGCATCCCAGGCGTAGCCTAGAGCCGTATTCTGGGAGCGAAGTAGCCTTTGCGGGCACGCACCACCAAGTCCTTGCGAGTCTTTACTTTCAGGGTTACGGGGTGATAAAGGCCATCCGTCAGCAATGGTTCAGGGCGGTAGAAGATGTTGTACTGATGGCGCAGCTCGTTCGCGATGTTTTCGAAAGACTGTGAAAGATCCTGTACTTTAAACGGGAAGAAGGCCTGGCCCCCGGTTTCAGCCGCCAGGTAGCGCAGCACTTTGTCGCCGTCATTTTCGATTCGGGAGATGTTGGTGGAGATGGCATAAACGACCACGTCGGCTTTCTGGGCCATTTCGAGCGCCTGATCGCGGGTGACGCGGCTTTGGTTGTCATCGCCATCGCTGAGGATGACGATGGCGCGGCGGTATTTTTCCTTTGGCTGATCGAGCGCAAGTTTGTCCCGGCAGGCGTAGAAAAGCGCATCGTAAAGAGCGGTTCCGCCTCCGGGGCGAAGTTCTCGAACGGCTTTGGCGAGCTTTTCCGGATCGTCGCTCAGGTCGGAAACCAGTTCGGCGGCGCTATCGAAGCTGACAATCATGAGCTTGTCTTGCCGGGGACGCACGACGCTGTTGATGAAATCGACCGCGGCCTGCTGTTCGAACTTGAAGCGATCGCGAATGCTGTTACTGGTATCGACGAGGATGCCGAGGCGGAGGGGAAGATCGCTTTCGGCGGTGAACTGGCTGATGGTTTGAGGCTTTTTGCCTTCGATGACCTGGAAATCGTCTTTCGTGAGGTCGGTAATGAAGCGGCCCTTCTTGTCGGTCACGGTGAAGAGCATGTTGACGCGGTTGACGTCGAGAACGATGCGGCCGGGATCCGGAAGATCGGCGAGTGGGATCTGGGGGAAGAAGGCGCAGGCGAAGAACAGGGTGGGAAACAGCACGTCCATAGTACGGATTGTATCGCCCGGGAAACTGCCGGCCGCGTAGCAGTCGGCAGCGTTGCCGGGCGGGCGGGCTAATTGTCGAGGTAGTAGAATACGATGGCGGACAACAGCACCGGGCCGGGGGGTACTGCCTGGTTCACCTGCCCGTTGTGCCAGGTGAGCTTGAATGCAGTGTCGAAGACCATGGGGTCTTTGTTGAAAAGGCGGTACATTCCGGTGGCATAGTAAGAACCTCCGAAGGCGCCGTTTTTCATGACACCCCAACTGTCGGTCGCGAACTGCAACTGTCCCCAGTAGTATTGGCCGCCGAAGAAATCCTCCGTGCCTCCCGCATTACCCATTTGAACGCCATCGGCCGTCCAGGTGACGTCGCCTTCGAGCCAGGTGGGATCGCCTGAGGTTTGCTGAAACGCAAAAAAGTGGACGCCTTCCAACTGACCGCGGCCTGTAATGTTGACCAGATCCACGGGCGCGTATTGAGCGATGGTGGTGAACGGAATCGTGGCCATGTGAAAAGTCTTCCGGCGGGTTCCGGTAACCAGTGGGCCAGGAGCGCCCGCATAGTAGTACACCTGAGAAAAGATCTTAGCCGGCGTGGAAGCGCTCTTATTGATGATGCTGATGGTGATGCCGTTGCTGTACGGGATCATGATGCGGCGGTATGCGCCGATGACGCCGTCCTGGTATTCGGTAACGGCAAAGTTGTCTGAGAAGGAAAAGGGCTTGGTGGGGATGCCGTGCAGCAGGAAGAAGGTGCCGACGTCGGAATGCTGGCATGGGGCGGCTTCGCCATTGGTGCAGATCTGGATGGTGCTGTTGATGGTGGCATCATTGCGGTCGGGTGATGCGCCGGAAGAAGCGATAATGGCGAGCTGAATCATGCTCACGTTGCCGGAACCGGTCAAATTCAGGAGCTGGGTGGCGCCGCCGGCCGGAAGATTGAGTTCAGCCGCATTCATAGGTTGGAGTTCCTTGACGCGGAGATGGCGCGATTCCTCCGTAACCAGCGTGGTGGGCTCGTATTGTCCGGTAGCTCCGCGGTATGCGATCACCTGACCATCGGTGGGCGGGATCGATGAGAGGGGCTGTCCCGCAAGGTTGTTGTTGGGACCGGCTGGTCCGGTTGGGCCTTGTGGTCCGGCCAAGCCGGAAGGGCCGGGGTCGCCCTTTTGGCCCTGCGGACCGGGAAGGCCGATCGGGCCAGGTGCTCCGGAACCGGCTGGTCCGGTTACTCCGGCGGGTCCGGCCGGGCCTTGTGGTCCCGCGAAGCCGGAAGGGCCGCTATCGCCTTTTGGACCCTGCGAACCGGAGAGGCCAATCGGGCCAGGCGCGCCGGGAGAGCCGATGCGTCCCGCGGGCCCTTGAGGGCCACTGCTTCCGGCAGGCCCTTGGGAACCCGGATCGCCCTGCGGACCGGCGGGTCCGCGCGAGGTAATAGACCCGGCGCCTCCAGTGGCATTGGCGGGAGCCCACTGCAGGAGGGAATTCAGCGTGAGGACCTGTCCCGGGGCACCGCCGCCGGGACCGATAATGCTGGGATCCACGCGGTAGGAGCCGTTGAGCGCGCCGCTGATCCCCCGGGTGACGATGACGCTGGACAAGATCAGTACCGGTGAAGAATCCGGAACGTGCCACGTTTGGGAAAACGTTTTTTGGTTATAGAGGTTGAACGTTGCGAAATAATTCACTCCGGCCGGGTTGGCGGGCAAGGTGACGTCCAGGATTCCGCTATTGATTGCGACAGCACGCTGTCCGGCCTTCTGAACAATGCCATCGGTGCCGGTAAACTGAGGCCACGTGATTAGGACGGACCCGGTGGCGAGGGTCCCGTCGCTCGCCGGTGGAAGGGAATCATGGATGTGAGACGGTCCGGCGAACGCGCGCGCGGCGGCTGTGAGCAGCAAAGCTGCCCGGTACGCTTTCCAGTGCATAGTTTTGGTTGGATACTCCCAGTGACTTACAGCCGGAATGTAGCATCGGGGCGGGCGAAGCCCGTGGGAACCGGACAGGAGTACGAAGGGTAGAGTGCGGGTTAAGTGATTGGAAGGGCGAGATTTCTGATTCAGCGTGGAATTATTTGGCCGCGGTGTGACCGGCAGCGGTTTTCCAGGATTCAAGATCTTCGGGAAGTGGGGAGGTGACGGTGAGGGATTGACCGGAAGACGGGTGGTGGAATTCGATCTGATAGGAGTGTAGGAAATAGCGGTTCAGGGTTGAGGAAGGCGCGCCGTACAGCTTGTCTCCTACTATCGGGTGGCCGATGCCCGCCAGATGCACCCGGATCTGGTGGGTGCGGCCGGTGCCGATAAGAACCTGAAGGAAAGACTGCTGCGGGAAGCGTTCCAGGATGCTGTATTCGCTCCACGCCGCGCGGCCGGTGGAAAGACGGGAGGTCATGCGGTCGCGGCGATTGGGATCTCGTGCGATTGGTTTTTCAATGCGGGCCGATGACGGGACGGGCGTGCCATTCACCATGGCGAGATAGAGTTTCCGGACCTGACGGGCGGCGAATTGGCGCGACAGTTCGCGATGGGCGCGGTCGTGCTTGGCAACCAGGAGGACGCCGCTGGTGAACCGGTCCAAACGATGGACGATGCCGGGGCGGATCTCTCCCCCCACGGAGGATAGCCGGTTGAAGCGGTGGAGCAGCGCGTTGACCAGCGTGCCGGAATGGACGCCGGCGCCCGCATGGACCACCATTCCGGAAGGCTTATCGACCGCGGCGAGATCGTCGTCTTCATAAAGGATCCGGAGTGGGATGGCTTCGGGACTGGCTCGGAGCGGCGGCGGAGCGGCTGGCTCCATTTCGATCCGCTCGCCGCCTTTGACCAGGAGGGAGGGTTTGGTAACGGGTTGGCCGTTGACCAGAACGCGTTCCGCGCGGATCCACTCCTGGACGCGGGACCGGCTGTGCTCGGGAAAGTTGCGGGAGATCAGGGAGTCGAGACGCGCGCCGGAATCGCTCAAGGGAACTGTCCAATACATGGCAACACCATTATGATGAGACGTGCGGAATCGGGCGCTCGCCGTGCTGCTGTTTGTGACAAGTGCATCCGCGTCGGCGGAGGTTGCGGCCGAGGTGGCAACCATGGAATGCACGGCGGACGCTGCCGTGCATGGCGGGAAACTGAGTTCGTCCGGTGAGATCGATGCGTTCGAGGAGCCTGGAGATTTCGTTTTGCTGGCCTTTCGCACGTCGGCCGTGGAAGGATGGGCGGTTTCGAAGGCGGTGATCGCGCTTCACTTGGCTGGGCGAGGGACCGTGCCGGGGAGCGTCGCGGTTGCGCCAATCACCGCCGCCTGGAATGAAAGCGCCCGCAGTGCGCCTGCCGTGGGCGCGAGTGTGGCGGTTTCGGCGCGGCCGCTTCAAGATGGCTGGTTTTCAGTGGAATTGCCGCCCAAAGTTTCGGAGGCTTTGGCGAAAGGGACGGCGCTTGGAGTGAGCTTGATGGCGAAAGATGGAGAGGAATTCGCGATCCATTCCCGCCGCACGGGTCAATTTACGCCGTATCTGCTGGTTCGGGGCACGCGGCCTGTGGCGGCCAAGTAACAGGATCAAAGTAGGTGTAAAATCAAGAAGTACTTTCCCCGGTTCGCGTGCGGCGCGCGCGGCATCAGAGAGTAAGAGAGTATCCGGCCCTTCCCACCCTTCATGTTGAAAGAAATTTCCGTTCACGGAGCGCGGCAGCACAACCTGAAGAACATAAGTGTCTGCATTCCGCGGAATTCGTTCACGGTGATCACGGGATTGAGCGGGTCGGGGAAATCCTCTCTGGCGTTTGACACCATCTATGCCGAAGGTCAGCGCCGCTATGTGGAGACGCTGTCCACGTACGCGCGCCAGTTCCTGGACCAGATGGAGCGGCCGGATGTGGATTCAGTCGATGGCCTGAGCCCGGCGATTTCCATTGAGCAGAAGACCACCGGCCGCAGCCCGCGTTCGACCGTGGGGACCATCACGGAGATCTACGATTACCTGCGATTGCTGTATTCCTCGATTGGGATTCCGCACTGCCCCACGTGCGGGAATGAAATTTCGCGGCAGACCACCGAACAAATTTTGCATCATGTGCTGGCCCTTCCGGGCGAGAGCGGCGCGCCCGCGAAAATCATGATTCTTGCCCCCATGGTGCGGGGGCGCAAGGGTGAATTTAAGAAAGAGCTGGAAAAGCTGGCTCGTCAGGGCTTCGTCAAGGCGCGCATCGATGGCGTGATCCGGTCACTTGAGGAAGATATACCCCTGGACCGGCGCAAGAATCACACAATCGAAGTGGTGGTGGACCGGCTGCAGGTGAAGCCGGGGATCGAGAAACGCCTGGAAGCTTCGATCGAAACCGCCACGCAACTGGCCAATGGGCTGGTGATTGTGGCGGTGGTGGGTTCGGATGAACGGCTGTATTCCCGCAAGCTGGCGTGCATGGAATGTGGAACCAGCGTGCCGCAACTGGAACCGCGGTCGTTTTCGTTCAACAGCCCGTATGGCGCGTGTGAAACGTGCGCGGGCTTGGGGAGCCGGTGGTCGTTTGACCCGGGGAAGGTGATTGCGGACCCGGCGAAACCGCTATTGGAAGGGGGGCTCGGTCCGGGGGCGAGTTCCGCGAACATGAGTTATGCGCTTTCCGAGGCGGCGCGGACGTTGAAATTCAAGATTTCGACGGCGTGGGAAAAGCTTCCCGCTAAGACGCAGACGCCTGTAATGGAAGCGATCGTAAAGCAACTGCAGCGCAGTTACGACAGCTCGACGGACAACTACCGCGAGTGGCTGGCTGAATACATGTCGCCGGCCTTGTGCAACGCGTGCAATGGGCAACGGCTGAAGCCTTCCTCGCTGGCAGTGCGGGTGAAGGGTTTGAGTATCGCGGAACTGGTGGGGATGCCGCTTTCGCGCGCGCAGACCACGGTCGGGACCTGGGACTTGAATGAGAGGGAAGCGCTGATTGCCGGGCGCGTGGTGGACGAAGTGCGGCGGCGGCTTGAGTTTCTGAATGGCGTGGGTTTACACTACCTGAGCTTGGCGCGGTCGTCATCCACGCTGTCGGGTGGAGAGGCGCAGCGGATTCGTTTGGCAACTCAGATCGGGTCGAAGTTGCGCGGCGTTCTTTATGTGCTGGATGAGCCTTCGATCGGGCTGCATCCGCGAGACAACGAACGCTTGCTGGAAACGCTGGAGCACCTGCGCGATATGGGCAACACGGTGTTGGTGGTGGAGCATGATGCCGACACAATTGAGCGTGCGGATTATGTCATCGACTTGGGGCCGGGCGCCGGGCGATTGGGCGGGCAACTGGTGGCGTGCGGCACTCCCGCGCAGATTCGGGCGAACCCGAATTCATTAACGGGTCAGTATCTGGCAGGCACGTGCGAGATTGCGGTGCCGCAGCATCGGCGGAAGTCGAACGGGAAAAGCATTGTGGTTACAGGCGCGCGGGAGCACAACCTGAAAGAAGTGACGCTTGAGATTCCACTGGGAGTGTTGACGGTGATTACGGGGGTTTCGGGCAGTGGGAAATCGACGCTGATCAACGACATTGTGTACCGGTCGCTGGCAAAAGAAATTTACGGGTCCCGGGATGAGCCGGGCGCGCACGATTCGTTTGGCGGGATGGAGAACATCGACAAAGTCGTGCGGATCGATCAATCGGCAATCGGGCGGACGCCGCGCTCCAATCCGGCGACGTATACGGGTTTGTTTACGCCGATTCGGGACCTGTACGCATTGCTGCCGGAATCGCGCGAACGCGGGTACAAGCCCGGGCGGTTTAGTTTCAACGTGAAGGGCGGCCGATGCGAAGCTTGCCAGGGCGACGGACTGAAGCGCATCGAGATGAACTTTCTGCCGGATGTGTACGTGACGTGCGATGTGTGCCGCGGACGCCGGTACAACCACGAAACGTTGCAAGTGAAGTTTCGGGATAAGTCGATCGCGGATGTTCTCGAGATGACGGTGGAAGAAGCTCTGCCGCTGATGGAAAACCTGCCGCACATCGCGCCGAAACTGAAAACTTTGAACGATGTGGGGTTGGGTTATGTGCACCTGGGGCAATCCGCAACCACGCTTTCGGGCGGCGAAGCGCAGCGGATCAAATTGGCGAAGGAACTGAGTAAACGGCAGACCGGGAAAACATTTTATTTGCTGGACGAGCCCACAACGGGTTTACACTTCGACGATGTGCGGAAATTGCTGGACGTATTGCAGAGGCTGGTTTCGTTAGGCAATTCGATCGTGGTGATTG
Organism: Acidobacteriota bacterium; assembly: GCA_030947245.1. Taxonomy (GTDB): domain Bacteria; phylum Acidobacteriota; class Terriglobia; order Bryobacterales; family Bryobacteraceae; genus JALYXI01. Next base: position 1,676 of record JALYXI010000200.1, on the reverse strand, counting down.
AGCATAATCTTGACGTGATCAAATCCGCCGATTGGATCATCGATATGGGGCCGGACGGGGGCGAGGGCGGCGGCCGCATTGTTGCGAGCGGGACGCCTGAGCAGATCGTAAAATCGAAAAAGAGCTTTACCGCGGAGGCGTTGCGGAAAGTGTTGCGCGCCGCATGAATGCTCCGATTCCGATGGACCTGTCCGGCCTGCGGACTATCTCGCTAAAGGATCGCCCGGGCAAGGTAAACGTGGAGCGGTTCGCGGCGGCATACCGGCCTGGGGTATCTGTCATGTCGCTGTTCCCGCATCTGCTGGCCGGCGATTCGTTTCGCGCGGTGGCAGCGGCGATCGGGCAGGCGAAGCGAGCGGGAAAGCCGATTTTGTGGGGCATGGGCGGCCATGTGATCAAGTGCGGGTTGGCGCCGGTGTTGGTGGACCTGATGCGGCGCGGATTCGCTACTTCGTTTTCCATGAACGGTTCGGCGGCAATTCACGATTACGAGATTGCGCTGTGCGGCAGCACCAGTGAGGATGTGGAATCGGTGCTGCCCGATGGCCGCTTCGGGTCGGCTGAAGAGACCGGGCGTGAGATGAATGGGGCGATTCGGGAGGGGATGGGCTTAGGCGAAGCCTACTGCCGGAGCCTGCGGAACGCGCCGTTTGCCGAGTATAGCCTGCTGGCCCACGCGGGACGCGCGGAAACGCCGGTAACCGTGCACGTGGCGATTGGGACGGATACGCCGCATACGCATCCGGCGGTGAATCCGGCAGCGTTGGGGGCGGCGACTCACTATGATTTCCGGCTGTTCTGCACGTTGGTTTCGCGTATGGATCAGGGTGGCGTGTATGTGAATGCGGGTAGCGCGGTGATTCTGCCTGAGGTGTTTCTGAAAGCCGTTTCGGCAGTGCGGAATCTGGGTCATTCGCTGGGCGGGTTCACCACCGTGAACCTGGATTTCTTGCAGCACTACCGGCCGCGCGTGAATGTGGTGGAACGGCCCCACGCGCAAAGCGGCGGAAAGGGTTATTCGCTTACAGGGCACCACGAGATCATGATTCCGCTGCTGGCCTTGGCGTTGATCGAGAGCGAAGCATGATTCCGGAAGCTGTGCCGGAAGAGCAAGTGTCCTGGGGGTATCAGGATCTTGTGCTGTTCGCGTTTCTGGGCATGCTTTCGGTTCTTGCGTGCCAAGTGTTGATGGCAGCCTTGACCGCTGCGCTGCATATTGATCCGAAGAATAAAGCGGTGGTCCTGCTTCCTACGCAGTTGCTGTTATATGGGTGCCTGTTTGCGGTGCTGTTTGCGATTATCAAGCTGCAATACGGGCGCGGCTTTTGGCAATCGCTGGCATGGACGGATTCGGTGGTGCGGCCGGGGAATGCCTTCCTGATCGGTTTGGCATTTGCGTTTCTGGTGGGGCTTTTGGGCGCTCTCATGCACCTTCCGGATTTGGATACGCCGATCAAGCGTCTGCTTTCCCATCGCGGCACTGCTTTGGAGTTCGCCCTAATCGGGATTACGGTCGGGCCGCTCTGCGAGGAACTGGTATTTCGCGGATTCGTGCAGCCGGTGCTGGTGCGGTCGCTGGGGCGCATGGCCGGTATCCTGATCACGGCCTGCCTTTTCGGCGCGCTGCATCTGGCCCAGAATTCGTTCATCTGGCAATCGGGCCTGCTGATCACATT
>JALYXI010000197.1 GCA_030947245.1 Acidobacteriota bacterium | reverse complement strand
GTTCGGGGACGGGAAGAAACTCGCCAGCTTGCGAGCTACCGGGTTGATGCGGTCGGGCGGGATGATGTTTCCGGGAAAAGCGGTGCGAATGAATCCGGCTCCGTTGGGATTGGGACGCGTGGTGAGCGGGTCGTAGATTGTGATCAGCCTGCCCGCGGAATTGAGGTCTTTGCTGAAATCTCCGGTGAGGAGCGTGGGGTCGGGGACGCTGGCGGTGTACGTGTTTCCCTGAATGAAGCGAGCCAGTTCCGTGCTGACGAAAAAGAATGTCTTATTCCGCCACACGGGGCCGCCGAGGACGCCACCGAACTGGTTGAACTTGAACGGAGGCGGAGATTGCCCGGCGCGATTGGCGAACCAATCGTTCGAGTTCAATTTGTCATTGCGGAAAAATTCGTACAGAGTGAAGTGAAGCCCGTTGGTTCCGGATTTTGTGACGACGTTAAAAACGCCACCCGCGGCGCGCCCATATTCCGCGCTGTAGGTGCTGGTTTCCACCTTGAACTCCTGCACGGAATCGGCGTTGGCATAAATGATGGGCTGGTTCTGCGCGGCGGCGGTGTTCGGCGCGCCGTCGAGCAGGAACTCATTCTGATTGCCCCGGGCGCCGTTGATGGAGACTGAGGCGGTGCTGATCTGGTCAACCGGCAAATCGTTCATCCCGCGCGAAATGCGGACGCCCGGTACCAGTTCTCCCAGCGCGTACGGGTTCCTGCCCAGCAGCGGCAACTCGACAATTTGCCGGCCCTGCACCACCTGACCCTCGGTTTGCGTTTCCGTTTCGAGAACAGCGGCGGCGGCGGACACTTCCACTTTGTCGCTGACGCTTCCTAATTCGAGGGGGAAATCCAGGCGCAGATCCTGATCCACCTGCAACTGAACGCCTGTCCGCGTCACCGATTTGAAGCCTGGATGAGAGGCCGTGACCGAATAGGCTCCGGGCTGCAAAGCGCCGGCGGTGTAGAGCCCTTCCGGATTTGTTTCGAGTACCCGCTCCCGGCCGGTAGAGAGTTCCCGAACGGTGATTTGCGTGGCAGGGACAACCGCTCCGGCCTGGTCCGTGACCTTGCCCGTGATTTGACCCGTTTGCGCCAGAAGTTGTGAGGCAACCAGAAGAGGGAACAGCCACCGAAGCGCTTTCATTCGGCAGATGCTATCACGTTTCGAAGGCGGCTATCCGGTGACTTCGTTGCAAAGAAGCTGGTTCGGGCGGCCGGCGGATTCCTGGAGGAACTGGTCGTCGCTCATGACATGAGCGCGCCGGGGAAGGAAGCCGGCCGCGCCGCTGAGCCATGAGCGGAACTCGGTGGCGCTCAGTTTCGAGGTGTCGAGCAGCCGGGGCAAAAGAAAGGGTTCGGTGTTTCTGGTTCCGAGGCCGGGTTCCGAGGTGGTGGCCAGGCTGACTCCCGCCTCGCGTAACCACGGCATAAACTCAGGCCGGTGCACCCCTCCCGGATAGCAGAAGTGGGACGGGTTCCGTCCGGAAATGGCATTGATGCTCCGCCGGTTTTCCTCAAGCTCCCGCAGAAAGGTTTCTCTCTGCATCGAGACCCTGTGCCGGTGCGTGTGCAGCTGGAGTTCGACGCCGTCGCGAGTCAACCGGGCAGCTTCGTCGCGATTGACCAAGTGAAGAACCCGGTTGGCGCAGAGAAGCTCGTAATCGATCCCAAGCCGTTCCGCCAATTGCGCCAGGAGCGTGTCCTTCGCTTCACCGGAAAGTGCTTGCTTCAACGCGAACGCGATCAGCATCTTTCTGCCATAATCCGGCGCGTTACCGTCCAGAAAGAGCGGCTCGGGAAACACCTCCGGCCACCTGAGGGTTTGTCCTCTGCCCATCCAGAGAAGGTAGGAGGCCATGCTGTCGAAAACAGGACGGTTAAAACCCGAGTAGTAGGTGCTTAGAAACAGAGTGACAGGAAACCCGAACTCCTGCAGGAGGGGATGGGCCAAACTATAGAAGTCGTGGAAGCCATCATCGAATGTGATCGCTACGCTTCTGGGGGGGAGCGTTCCCGCTTGAAGCCGTTGCACCGCCTCACCCAACGGCAGCACGGAGCAACGCATTTCGCGCAACAGTTCCAAGCGCTTTCTCAGCATGTCCGGAGGCATGTAGAGGAAAGGATTCCAGTGATGTTCGTCGTTCAGGGAAATTCCGTGGTACCCGAGGATGAGCAGGCGTTGGCGGCGCCAGGCACTATCAAGAACAAGCGTTCCGAGGCCTGTTTGTTCCGATGCGCGCAGGAGCCCGCGCTTCAGAAGCCTCAACAGTGGTATCGTGTTCAGCTTGTTACCTTTTCCCATGATACGGCGGCGCTTTCCACTGGAACGTGATCCAGCTTACCGTTTCCGTGATCACCAGCACAACAAAACCACATTGAAAGTGTTGGCGCACTCTGCGTAACAAGTACTAGGATACAACCGCGGAAAGATTTATTCCGACGGGTACTATCTTTTCGAATGGAGAACGAACATGCCTAACGATCGTGTATTTGGATTTGCAACGCGGGCCCTGCATGCCGGCCAGAAGCCCGATTCGGAAACGGGTTCGCGGGCAGTGCCTATTTATCAGACAACCTCCTACGTTTTCGACGACACCGAGCACGCAGCCCATCTGATCAACCTGCAGCGGTTCGGCAACATCTACACGCGGATCATGAATCCCACGACCGCTGTGCTGGAAGAGCGGGTAGCGGCTCTGGAACGGGGGGTGGGCGCGCTTGCTGTCGCGAGCGGGCAAGCGGCGCAGTTTATCGCGATTGCGAACCTGGCCGGCCACGGCGACCACATCGTTTGCGCGAGCACGGTTTACGGGGGCACGCACACTCAGATGGACGTGAGTCTCCGGAGGCTGGGCATCGCGACTACGTTTGTGGAGCCTGACGATCCTGAGAACTTCCGCCGCGCGATTACGCCCCATACGAAGCTTCTGTACTGCGAGACGATCGCGAACCCGCGCATGAACGTGGTGGATCTGGAAGCGGTAGCGAAGATTGCCCATGACGCGAACGCGCCGTTTTTTGTCGACAACACCTTTGCTTCGCCCTACCTGTGCCGGCCGATTGAGCATGGCGCGGATATCGTGCTGCATTCCGCGACCAAGTTCCTGGGCGGCCACGGAACCACGATGGGGGGCATCATCGTCGACAGTGGGCATTTTCCCTGGAACAAAGGCAATTTCCCGCAGTTGCTGGAGCCCAGCCCCGGGTATCACGGGATGAAGTTTTTTGAAACGTTCGGTGATTTCGCGTTCATTGTGAAAGCGCGGGTGGAAGGGTTGCGTGATTTTGGACCGTCGCTGAGCCCGTTCAATTCGTTCCTGCTGCTGCAGGGCGTGGAGACGCTGAATTTGCGGATGGACCGGCACTGCCTGAACGCGCAAGCGGTGGCGGAGCACCTGGAGGGGCACGCTCATGTGAAATGGGTGAATTATCCCGGGTTGCCATCGAGCCGTTATTTCGAGCTTGGGAAGAAGTATCTGCCGCGCGGGTGCGGCGCTGTGATGACGTTCGGCATTGAAGGCGGCATGGCGGCGGGGCGGAAGTTCATTGAATCGCTACAGTTGTTTTCGCACCTGGCGAACGTGGGCGACGCGAAGAGCCTGGTGATTCATCCAGCTTCCACCACGCACCAGCAACTGGGAGCGGAAGACCGCATCACGGGCGGCATCACGGACGATATGGTTCGTCTCTCTATCGGGCTCGAAGATCTGGACGATATCGTGTGGGATCTCGATCAGGCGCTGGAAGTTTCTCAGAAGTGAGTGGCCCGGATGGAGTGAGCAGCCGTTCGCCTGTAAACGCGGGCCGGTTCGCGACAACGGCGGCGGACCGGGTGCGGGTTCTCTCGTTGGGGAAGACGGTTGCGATTGTGGGCCTGTCGGGGAATCCGTTTCGTCCCAGCCATTTCGTGGCTATTTATTTGCGCAGCCGCGGATACGAAGTGATTCCGGTGAATCCGCGCGAAAAGGAGATTTTGGGCGTGAAGAGCTATGGGTCGCTGCGGGAGATTCCGAAGCCTGTGGACATCGTGGATATTTTCCGCGACGCGGCGGCGGTCCCCGCCATTGTGGAAGAAGCGATCTCGATAGGCGCGAAGGCGATTTGGATGCAGTTGGGGGTGGTGAGTGAAGAGGGCGCGGACGCGGGCCGCCGCGCCGGTTTGGAGGTGGTGATGGACCGGTGTATGAAGATCGAGCACGCGCGGTACTTCGGCGGTTTGCATACGCTTGGCTTGAATACTGGGGTAATTTCACCGCGGCGGCAAAGCGGGCGGGAATAAGATGGGACTCCCCACGCGTCTGTTAAAACAAAGGACTGGAATGTCGATATCTGTTTTAGATCGGCAGATCGCGTTCAGCCCTGCTTGTTTGGCGAAGGCGAGGGGTATAGAACGCAACGCCTAAAAGCTGGGCCGTCAGCGCAGATGTTCCCGAATCTCGGTTAAATTCCGGATTGCGCGTTGTCCGACAACAATCCGGAAGTACGTCGACCGACTCGTTCTTCCGTATGCCGACCAACCCAGGTGGATTTCACTTGGCTTGGCCGTTTGCACCGCAAGTAATACGAATCAGGTTTGCGCATTTGGGATCGCGAGTGATATGAACATGTGGCGGCGGACGGGAAC
>JALYXI010000151.1 GCA_030947245.1 Acidobacteriota bacterium | reverse complement strand
CGCACTCCCGGACGGGAACAGCTTGTCGCGAAGTGCGGGCACCACAACGGTAATGCCAGCCGCAACGGCCATGGCGGCAGCCACCACGGCCCAGGTACGATTGGGCTTCGGAAGGCGGCGGAGCACCGGGCGGCGGGGAGCGATGCCGGCTTCCAGATCCCGGCGGATTTCGGCGGCCGACTGGTAACGCTCGGCCGGATCGCGGATCAGGCACTTGGCGACCACGCAGGCAAAGTAATTCGGGAGGCTGGGCACCAGAGCTTTGGGATCTTTGGGCGCGGTAGTCATGCGGGAGTGCATGACCTGGACGGAGGACTTGCCAGCGAAAGGAAGGTCGCCGGTGACCATCTCGTAAAGGATAAGGCCGAGGGAATAGATGTCGCTCCGGTGATCGACTGGTTTCGACTCGATCTGTTCGGGCGACATATAGAGGGGGGTGCCGATGAGGTCCCCGGTGCGAGTGACAGCCGCAGCTTCGCTTTCGATGGATTTGGCGAGGCCGAAATCAGTGATGTAGACGTGATCGGCTGAGTCGAGCAGGACGTTGCGGGGCTTCAGGTCGCGGTGGATCACGCCTTCGGCGTGGGCGGCGCCGAGGGCGTCGCACAGTTGGAGCGCGATGTTAAGCGCACGGGTATAGGGCAGCGGGCCGCTTTGGGAGATTGCGTCATAGAGATCCATGCCTTCCACCAGGGCCATGGAGATGAACTTCACGCCCTCGACATCGCCCAGGTCGTGGATGCGCAGCACATTACGGTGCGAAACCTTGCTGGCGAGCAGAAGTTCCTGGCGAAAACGCGCCATCGCCATGGGATTCATTGCAAGTTCGGGGCGGACCAACTTGAGCGCGACGGTGCGGTTGAGCTCGCGGTCGTGGGCGCGATAGACTTTGCCCATGCCACCTTGCCCGACCAGGGACTCAATGATGTAGCGAGGGCCGAAGGGTGTGTTCTCGTTGAGATCGAGATGAAGGCGGCACACGTCACCGCCGTATTCGCGCGAAGGTTCCTGATCCAGTCCGCTCGCGCCGCTCATTGCGGCGGTGGGATCGTCGCGAAGGGCCGCGGTGATGGTAGGACCGGAGAGCGGATTGCTGCAAACCCGGCAATCCCGGACCTCATCAGGATTTTCAGTCTGGCAAGTCGAGCAGAGCACGATTCACAGCCTACCTTCTCCACAAGAGCGCGGCGCCTGACATCGACCGGCACCAGTGGGCCGCAGCTTCGCTCGTTGGAATATCGTACAGCTCCTGATTATTACATGCGCGGAAGGCGGCGGGAACGGGCCGGCGGGTGCGAACGCGGCGGGCACCGGCTGAATGCACTTCGCATACGTGTTCCGGCAACTAGTTGTATTTTTTCACAACGTTAAGAAAACAACCTGTAGATCTCTTTCGAAAGAACTGGAATCATTGTTTCATGGACACTGACTTCACCACTTCCAAGACCGATCCCATCGAAAGCAAACTTCATTCAATAGACGCGACTGTAGCAGACCAGACTGGAACCAGCCTCTTAAACTGGTTGACCGCCGGCTCCATCGTAGCCTCCATTTATTTCTTCGCAACCGGCAAGCGGCAGCTTGGGATTTTCATCGGTTTGTGGCCGCCGACGTTTCAAGCGCTAAAGAAGAAGCCCCACAGCTAAACCGCTCTTCCTATTGTTGCTGCGTTGAGGCGTTCCAGATCCGGTTCTAACGGGAGGGGGTTGCGGCGATTGTGCCCAGCCCTCGCATCGGATACCCTAAGGACAGTTCGCTTTAGGGAGATTTATGAGAAAACTGGCTTTGGCTATATCGGTGTGCGCGTTTTTGACCGCACTTCCCGCTTTTTCCCAGGACGTGACGGGTTCCATTTCGGGAACTGTCCAAGATCAATCCGGCAGTCTGATTCCCAACGCCAAGATCACGGTCACGAACACTGACCAGAATACAACCCTTCGGACGATCACGTCGGGCGCGAGCGGGGAATTTGCCGCCACGCAACTTCCTGTAGGTACCTACACGGTTACAGCGGAGGCATCCGGCTTTAAGCGTGCGGCACGCTCCGAGATCCGGCTGAATGTGAACGACAAGCTGACGGTCAACTTCAATATGGAAGTGGGCGCGGTGACGGAAGAGGTGCGCGTTGAAGAGGCGCCGGTGCAAGTCGAGATGCAAACCGCGGCCGCGCAGAGCCTGATTACCGGCACCCAGGTCCGGGAGTTGGCGCTGAACACGCGCAATTATGAACAGCTGCTGCAGCTTTCGCCGGGTGTGGTTTCGAACGTAGGCGATCAGGTTTACATCGGAACCAGCAATCCCCTGGGCGGAGCAAACGTAGTCGGCTTTTCAATCAACGGCTCGCGGCCGGGTGCGAACAATTGGACGGTGGATGGCGCCGACAATGTGGATCGCGGCTCCAACCAGACGCTGCTGAACTATCCGAGCGTGGACGCCATCGCGGAATTTAAGGTGTTGCGCGGCCAGTATGACGCCGAATTCGGGCGCGCGCTTGGTGGGCAAATTAACGTCGTGACCAAAAGCGGCGCCAGCGGTTTTCACGGCGATGGCTATGAATTTTTCCGCAATGATAAGCTCGCCGCCAACAATTATTTCAATAACCTGAATGGTGTGAATCCAGATCCGGCAACCCGGAAAGCGCGCGTCCCGCCATTACGCTACAACAATTTCGGCTACACCGTCGGAGGCCCTGTCTGGATTCCAAAGATCTACAATCGTGACCGCAACAAGACGTTCTTCTTCTTTTCGCAGGAATTCCGCCGCGTGATCACGTACGGCACCACGAACGGCACAGTGCCTACCGCGGGCCAGAAAAACGGCCAGTTTGCCACGCCGGTTTGTATCTCGTTTTCAGCCGATGGGACCCAATGCCTGCAAAGCGGGACCCAGATCGCCAACATCAATCCTGTTGCTCAGGGATATATCCGGGATATCTTCTCCAAGGTTCCGGACGGCGCCCCTTTCGGGTCCGCAGCCGGCGAAGGAACTCTCTTCACGTCTTTGCGCAACCAGGCCTATGCGCGCCAGGAACTCATCAAGGTGGACCACAACTTCGGCCAGAAACTGGTTCTCTCGGGCCGGTATATCCAAGACAGCATCCCGACGATTGAACCCGGCGGGCTCTTCACGGGCTTGAATCTTCCTGGGGTCGCCACCACCACGACCAACTCCCCGGGCAAGGGCGTCGTGATTCGCGCGACTTCTTCCTTCTCCCCCACGCTGGTGAATGAGGGCGGGTACGCGTATAGCTATGGCGCCATCATCAGCCGGGTGGCCGGTTCCATCAGCTCCGCCGCATCGCCGGATGTGAAGGTCACGCTGCCTTACCCGTCCACCATCGCCCGCATTCCGTCGCTTAGCTTCACAAACGGATCCAGCGTGACCGGCTTCGGTCCCTATGATGACTTCAACCGCAATCACAATGTTTTCGACAGCCTGACCAAGGTAGCTGGGCGCCACACGCTGAAGTTCGGCGGCACTTACTACGCCTACAACAAGCGCGAGAATGCGGGCAATGGCAACCAGGGAACATTCAGTTTCTCGGGCGAAGGCACGGCCGTTCGTCCCACGGGTACCAATGCGTTCGATCAGGCCTTTGCGAACTTCCTCCTGGGCCGCGTCTCCACCTTTTCGCAAGCTCAGTATGATCTGACGCCTTCCATTCGCGCGAACAGCTTCGAATTCTATGGCCAGGATCAGTACCGCTTCCGCCCTAACCTGACCATCAGCTATGGATTTCGCTACTCTCTGTTCCGCGCGCCTTACGATTCGAATAAGTTCCTCACCAATTTCGATCCGAAGCTTTACGATCCATCCAAAGCTCCCCAGATTGATGCGGCCGGCAATATTGTCCCGAACACCGGCGATCCGTACAATGGCCTGATTGTCAACAGCCAGAACACGGCTTTTGGCCACCAGTCTCCTTACGGAACAAAGGTATCTAATGAGGCGAACAATAACCTCGCGCCGCGTATCGGCATCGCGTGGGACCCGTATGGAGATGGCAAGACCTCCATCCGTTCCGGCTATGGAATCTTCTATGACACGCCGCTTTATGGGATTTACGAGCAGAACATTTTCGCCAATCCGCCGTTCAACAATTCCATCAGCATCCCGAATACGCAGTTTGCGAATCCGGCGGCGGGGAGCCCCAGCATCAGCGCTTCGCCCCGCACGCTCCATGGCACGCCTTACCAGTTCAATACGCCCTATTCCCAGCAGTGGAGCTTCGATGTTCAGCACCAGTTCGCGCGTAGCCTGGTTGTGGATGCCGGCTATTATGGCCAGAAGGGCACCCATCTTTTGGGTATTCGCGACATCAACCAGGTGCCAGTAGGTCTGGCTTACAGCTCCGGCGTAATCGCGCCGAACACTTACGTCACTTCCGCAACCACGGCGCGTTTAAACGCGCTCCGGCCCTATCGAGGGTATGGGGCCATCAACGTTCTGGAAACGAATTACAACGAGAATTATAATTCGCTCCAGGTGAACGTGGATAAGCGGTTTAGCGGCAATACCAGCTTCGGCCTTGCCTACACTTGGTCGAAAGGCGTGGGCGATACACGGACGGACCGGGACAGCGCTCCGCAGAACAGTTATAACGTGGCAGCCGAACGCGGCCGAATTTCGATTGACCGTACGCACGTGGCAACCGCGAATTTCGTGGTGGATGTTCCGGGCTTCCGCGATCAGAAGGGTTTCGCAGGACACGTGCTGGGCGGTTGGGAAGTGTCTGGCATCGCAACCTTCCAGACGGGACTGCCCTTGAACGTCACCTCCGGGTTAGGGAATGATCCGGCAGGCCTCGGCTTTTTGGGCGCTAGTGCTGCCGGTCCGCGGCCGGACCAGATTTGCAACCCGAACGACAGCCGTCTGGCTCCGCGAACTCTTTCGCAGTATTTTGCAACCAGCTGTTTTGCGGAAGTGCCACTGGGGCAGATCCGCCCCGGCAACGCGGGACGCAGCACCATCCGCGGACCGGGCCTGCAACGATGGGACACTTCGCTCTTTAAGAATTTCAAACTGCCCATCACCGAACAAACCAGCATGCAGTTGCGCGGAGAAGCATTCAACGTCTTCAACCACACCAACTACAACGCGGTCAACACGACCCTGGGTTCCAGCCAGTTTGGAAGGATAACGCAAACGCGGGATCCCCGCATCGTCCAGATTGCGCTTAAGATTTACTTTTAGTAATCAGTCACGGTGATTCTCCAGAAAGTGTCTGTCGATCGCCCGCCGGTGGTCGAAGCCTTCGTGCACGCCGTGCCAGTGAGTGATCTCCGCTTCGTCCATGCGCCAGCATAGATAGACCTCCTCACCCAGAAACAGCGTCGGAAAATCCACCAGGCCGGTATCCAAATCTTTGATTAAACAGCCTGCTTCCGCTATTTCATCGAGCGCCGTCTTCAGCCGCTCCACGCTCGCCTGGCGCATCGACTTCATCGCTTCCACCGCAATCTGATCCACGGTAATGCCGCCCATCAGCATGATTCGCTGAATCAGGCTTTGCAGAGCGTGTTCCGCCTGGTCCTGGTTGCTTTTGGATTGCACGGCGGAACGGACGGTCTTTTCGATGCGCGGCAACAGTGCCCGCGCGGTCTCGACGGTGAAGTAGCGGGGCAGCTAACTTGCCACCAGTTCAGACGCGTAATGGGTCTCGACGTAAGTGTCGAGCATGTGGGTAAACTCTGAGACGATGGAATCGCCGCGGAGCGTGCGAACCAGGCGTCCGTCCACATACACCGGCGCGACCGGCTCTTCAAACGTGCCAGGAAGCGAAATGCCCAGGTTGGCGTGCTTCGATTCGCCAGGACCATTCACGATACATCCCATGACTGCCACCTTCATCGATTCAACACCGGGATGGCGATCCCGCCAAATCGGCATCTGTTCACGCAAATAGTTCTGAATCTGATCCGCCATTTCCTGAAAAAAGGTGCTGGTGGTGCGGCCGCAACCCGGGCAAGCCGTTACTTGCGGCGTAAAGCTACGGATGTCAAGCGATTGCAGAATCTGCTGCGAAACCAACACTTCTTCCGTGCGGTCTCCGTTGGGCATGGGAGTTAGCGAGGTACGGATGGTATCGCCGATCCCTTCCTGCAACAAAACCGACAACGCGGCGGTCGAAGCCACAATGCCTTTCGCGCCCATGCCGGCTTCGGTCAGACCGAGATGCAGCGCATAATCGCACCGCGCGGCCAACAGCCGGTAGACATCGATCAAATCCTGAACACCGGATACTTTCGCGCTCAGAACGATTCGCTCCCGCGGCAGGCCATAGCGCTCGGCCGCTTCCGCACTCAGAAGAGCGCTGGCAACAATGGCGTCAATGGTGACATCGCGCGCGGTCCTCGGCTCCGGAAGGCGGCTATTCTCGTCCATCATGCGGGTGAGCAGCGCCGAATCGAGCGAGCCCCAGTTTACTCCGATGCGGACCGGCTTCCCATACTCGATGGCGGCATCGATCATGGTGCGGAAATTGTCGTCGTGCTTCTTGCCGATGTTGACGTTGCCCGGATTGATCCGGTATTTCGCGAGCGCCCGGGCGCACGCGGGGTACTTCTTCAGCAGTAGATGGCCGTTGTAATGGAAGTCGCCCACAATCGGAACGGGCGTGCCCAGCATCATCAGCGTATCCACAATCCGGGGAACGGCTGCCGCGGCCTCATCCGTATTCACCGTGACGCGAACCAACTCCGAACCGGCTTTTGCGAGCGCGATGCACTGGTTCACGGTGCCTGTGACATCGGCCGTGTCGGTGTTGGTCATCGACTGCACGACAATGGGATTCCCGCCCCCGACTTTGACCGGTCCAATTGCCACAGCGCGGCACTTGCGCCGCGTAATGATTGCCATACGTCCGATTTTAGCGCGGTCCCGCGTTTTCCCGAGGCCAATGAGATAGAATCGATGCTCATGAAATCCCGATTGCTTGTGATTACTGGCTTTGCCGTTCTGTTGGGCGTCGCGTTTCTAGCGGCTGGGAAAGATCGAGCGCCCGGAACCGTGATACCCATCGCCAAGGGCGTTTGGTTTCGGGAGGGTGACATCAAGAATCTCGGCCATTGCAACAACGTCATCATTGAGATGAAGGACTACCTGATTGTCGTGGACGCGAATTTCCCGAGCGGGGCGCGGGCAGCCATGGCGGATGCCAAGAAGGTGTCGTCCAAACCGGTGAAGTACGTCTTCGACACGCACCATCACGGCGACCACGCATACGGCAATGCGGTCTGGACGGAGAACGGCGCAACGACTCTGGGTTACAAGGGCGTGGTGGATGAGATGAACCGCTACGAACCGAAGCGCTGGCTCAGCACAGCGAAACAACGCGAAGATGTCGCCAGTCTGAATCGGAAGGATGCCGAGCGGCCGAAGCAGACATTCGATCGGTCTCCGTTTGTTCTAAAGGACGATACGCGCGAAGTACAATTCCTGCACCTGGGCTGGGCCCACACGCGCGGCGACGGTTTCGCCTGGATCCCGAAGGAGCGCATCCTCTGCACGGGCGATGCCGTGGTGAACGGCCCCTACAACTACACAGCCGACGGCAATATCGGCAACTGGGCGCGGGTGGCGGAAAATGCCGCCAAGCTGAAGCCGGAGTTTGTTCTGCCCGGGCATGGCGCTTCCGGCGGCCCGGAAATCGTCGCGGGGCAGCGTCAATTCATGGTGGATCTGCATCAGGCAGCCGTGGATGCCGTCAAACAGGGAAAATCCCTGGATGCGTTTCTTTCCGTGAAGCTGCCCGCGGCCGATGCGAATTGGATTCCCGACAATCTGAAAGCGGATCTGACTGACGCCTTCAACGAAGTGAAGCAAGGCAAAGCAACCGGCGACATTCCCCATCCCTAACCCAACCGGTATTCGAACGCATTACAATCGGAGCCATATGCCGCGGCTTCGTTCTCTTATCCTGGCAGCGCTGGCGCCTTGTGCCTTCGCGCAGTCTTCCGGTCTCGATCTTGGCGCGATGGATACCAGCGTCAGCGCCTGTGACAACTTCTATCAGTACGCTTGCGGCGCCTGGCGCCGGAATAATCCAGTGCCCCCCGATAAAGCGCGCTGGGGGCGTTTCGCTGAGCTTGCTGAAAAGAATCTGAACATCGAGCGCGAGATTCTGGAAAAAGCGGCGGCGCCGAGTGCTGCCCGCACTCCCGTGGAACAGAAAATCGGCGATTTTTACGCCTCGTGCATGGACGAGAAGGCCATGGAGGCGAAAGGTGTCCAGCCCATCGAGCCCATTCTGGCGCTCATCCGGAACGCGGGGACGAAAGAAGATCTGCTGAACGAAGTGGCGGCTCTCCATTCCCAGAGCGTGCGCGTCTTGTTCTCACTTTCCGTGCGGGCGGATGCGAAAAACGCCGAACAGCAGATTGCGAATGCCGATCAGGGCGGAATTACGTTGCCGGATCGCGACTACTACCTGAAGAACGATCCGAAATCGGTGGAGATTCGGAAGCAGTTTGCGGAGCATGTTCGTAAGATGTTCGCGCTGCTCGATAAGGGAGAGGGCAAACGCGGCGCCCAGGCCCCCGATGTGGCCGTAATGAACATTGAAACGGCGCTGGCGAAGGTTTCTCTCGATCGCGTAGCCCGCCGCAACCCGAACAGCACTTATCACAAAACGACTGTGCCGGATCTTCAGAAGTTGACTCCCGATTTCGATTGGAACCACTATCTCAGCAACGCCGGGATTCCCAAAATCGATTCCCTAAATGTGGGCTCTCCGGATTTCTTCACGGGGATGGATGCGCTAGTGAAGACGGCGAGCGCCGACGATCTGAAGACATACTTTATCTGGCACGTGTTGCAGACCAACGCGGACTTGCTGACCGAAGCGTTCCGGGTCGAAAACTTCGCTTTCTCGGAAAAGATCCTTCGGGGCGTGCAGCAGATGCCGGCGCGGTGGAAACAGTGCGTGGCGAGCGTGAACGCCTCATTGGGGGAAGCGCTCGGTCAGAAGTATGTGGAAGTGGCTTTCAGCGCGGCAAGTAAGGCCAAAGTTTTGCAATTGGTGGGCGAAATTGAGAAGGAGATGGCTCTCGATATTCAGAACGCGGACTGGATGACTCCGGCCACCAAAGAGCAGGCGGTGGCGAAGCTGCAAAAGGTTGCGAACAAGATTGGCTATGCCGAAAAATGGCGCGATTATTCAAGTCTGAAAGTGGTCCGTGACGAGTACTACGCGGATGTGCGCGCGGCGCGCCGATTTGAGCAGCTTCGGCAATTCGCAAAGATCGGCAAACCGGTGGATAAGACGGAGTGGGGCATGACGCCGCCCACTGTAAACGCCTACTATGCGCCGTCTCAGAACAATATCAATTTCCCCGCCGGCATTCTGCAAGCTCCCTTCTATATCGAAAAGGCGGACGATGCCGTGAACTATGGCGCGATCGGCGTAGTAATCGGGCACGAACTGACTCATGGGTTCGACGATCAGGGCAGGCGATTCGATGGCTCCGGCAATCTGCGCGATTGGTGGACTGCCGCCGATGGAAAGGCTTTCGAAACGCGCGCGGACTGCATCGCGCAGGAGTACGGCAAGTTCAGCCCTGTGGACGGCGTGACTCTGAACGGCAAACTGACACTGGGTGAGAACTCAGCCGACAACGGGGGCATTCACTTGGCTTATATGGCGCTGATGGACAGCTTGGCCGGTAAGGTTTTGGCTAAGCGCGATGGCTTCACGCCGCAGCAGGAATTCTTTCTGGGCTTTGCGCAGGTCTGGTGTGAAAATGCGACTGACCAATCGCGCCGTGTAAACGCGCAGACCGATCCGCACTCGCCAGGCGAATTCCGGGTCAACGGCGTCCTCCAGAACCTCCCGGAATTCCGCGAGGCTTTTAGCTGCAAAGCCACGGACCGCATGGTGTCGACCAGTCCCTGCCGGGTCTGGTAATGCAAGAGATTTGACCGCGAAGCCTCTTTTCTGTAGTAACCTGATCGGAAAAGGGGCTTTAATTCTTGATTCGACTTTTTGGATTGTATCTTGCGGTTGCTGCCGCGTGCTTTGGGCAGGCTTCCGCGATAAATGGAGAAATTGAAGGGACTATTCTCGATCCCTCCGGCGCGCCTGTAGCGAATGCCGCCGTCAGCGCGCTGAACCAGAACACCGGGTTTCGGCAGAAGGTTCAGACCGAAGCGTCCGGACAATACCGCTTCAGCGTGCTTCCGCTAGGAACCTACGAAGTCGATGCGGAAAGTCCTGGGTTCGCGCCGGTGAAACGGCTGGGGATTGTGCTGACTGCCGGCGCAATTCAGCAAGTTGATATCAATCTGGCGCTGAGCGGCACAACGACCGAGGTCCAGGTTACGGGCGACGCGCCGATTGCCGAACCGGCTCGCACCGACATCGGAATGACGCTGACGCGGAATGAGGTCACCAATCTGCCGTTGGTTTCACGCAATCCGTTCAATTTCATCCTGCTGCAGCCCAATGTCAGCGGGCACGCCAACACGGAGTTCGGCGTACCGCGGAAGCTCGATGCGAATGGATTCAACGGACGCATCAATTATCAGATCGATGGCAGCAACAACACGGAAAGCGATCGCGCGGGTATCCGGCTCATCCCCATTTCGGATACATTCGTCGATTCCATCCAGCAGGTGAATAACGGCTTCGCTCCGGAGTTCGGCAACACGGTGGGCACGGTTTACAACAGCATCACCAAGTCCGGTTCGAACCAATTGCGTGGTGAAGCGGGTTACCTGTTTCGCCGCACCGATTTCAATTCCCGGCCGAAGCTGTTGGCAGCCTCCCAAGCCACGCCTACTATCAACGTCGATTCCTTCATCGGGGATGCCGGGGGTCCCATTATCAAGGACAAGCTGTTCTTCTTTGGCGCGTTCGAGCATGTGAAGCGCGATCTGCCGAATGTGGTTTCGGTTCCCGTAGCTACCATTTCACTGCTCGGGCTGCCCGCGAATTATGCGGCGGCGATCCCCTTCAACCAGAGCATATATTTCTACATGTTCAAGACCGATTGGCAGATCAATCAGAACAATCGCGTTGCGCTGCGCTACAGCCACCATGCCAATGATTCACCCTTTAACAATGGCGGCGGGCAGGTGCTGCTCCCTCTCACCTATAACTTCATCGACCGGTCTCATGTGGGCGCGGCGCAATTAGTAAGCACCTTGTCCCCGAACGCCATTAACGAGCTGCGGTTTCAGGTAGCCACGCGCAGCCAGTCGCAGAACGCGTTCTCCGCTTCTGGCACGGGGCCAACCGTGAACATTTCCGGCGTAGCGCAGTTCGGAGGTCCGAACATGGTTGGCTTCGCTTATAAAGAAACATTGACGGAAGGCTCGGATAACTTCAGCCTGAACAAAGGCGCCCATGCACTTAAGTTCGGCGTGGACATCCGCGCTATCGCTGACACACAGGTACAGCCGACCAGCGCGACATACACCTTCCCCAACCCTGCCGCATACCTTGCCGCGGTAGCTGGAACGAATCCGTTGGGATACAGCTCGTTCGTTCAGACTTTCGGCAATCCGGCCATCAATTACGATTCTCTCTTCAGCGGCGCGTATGCCCAGGATACGTGGAAACCGCGTCCCGCCCTCACCATCACATATGGCTTGAGGTATGACATCTATCGCGTTCCGCAGGCGGTAGGCACGTCGTCGTTCCCCGATTCGCGTTCTTTCCGGACTGACAAGAACAACTTCGCTCCGCGCGTGGGAATTGCGTATGCGGTCACGCCCAAGACCGTGATTCGCCTGAACGGTGGAATCTTCTATGACCCACCGCAAACCGATCAGTACCGCAGAGCGATTCTGAACAACGGTTCTCCGCTCTTCTTCAACATCAGCGCGAAGAACACCGATGCGTTCGCGCCGGCCTTCCCGAATGTGTTCACGGCATTGCCGCAGGGTTTCGCGCTCTCGACCGACATCACGACCGTAGCCAAGGACTTTCGCACTCTGTATTCGGAAAACGCGAATATTTCGATCGCGAGGGAGATCACTCCCAATACAGTTGTCAACGCGACTTACCTGTTCACCCACGGTATCGGGCTCCCGGTGTATCGAAACTTGAACTTGGTGCCTTCCGGGCAGATGCTGGCCGACGGACGGCCCATCTTCGGCACAGCCCGCGTGTTTCCCGGCTTCAATAACATCCTCTCGGCGGAATCGGTGGGCGTGTCTTCTTATAACGGCGGCAGTTTGTCCCTATCCCACCGCATCTCGCACGGGTTGCAATTTTCGGGGACATATACCTACTCTCACGCAATCGATGACGCTCCCGAGCAGAACAACATCGATAGCGCCGCAGCCTATCTTTCGGACCCGACGAACCGGCGCCGCGACCGGGGTAATTCTCTGACAGACCGCCGCCATGCGTTCAACGCGGATGCCGTGCAGGAGTGGAAAGGCTTCCGGCTGTCATCCACCTTTTTCGCGCAGAGCGGTGATGTGTTCAACATGGGCAGCAGCCGCAATTTGAACGGCGATTCTTCCGCGGGAGCCGCATTCCAGCGGCCTCTCTTCATCGGCCGCAACACGCTACGCGGGCCCGCAATTTACGAATGGAACGTACGGTTCGGCCGCAGCTTCGCCATTCGCGAACGCGCCCGCCTGGAAGCGTTCGCGGAATCCACCAACGTGCTGAATCACGATAACATCACTAACCTGGCCACCACGGCACAGGTGGATGCCAGCGGCGCAATCACTTCGCCCGCCACGCTCGCTCACACCGTCGCGCTCGATCAGCGCTTAATCCAGCTTGGCTTCAAACTCGTCTTTTGAGCTATTGAACGCGCTCGAGCGGCAATTCGAAAAATAGCAGCTCTTCGCCGGTCGCTGCATTGCGCAAGCCGGAGACTACCAGTGATGCTCCGCTCCGGTGACCGGTTTGGAAGTAGAAAAAGCCGCTCGCCGATTGACCAGGCGGCAGAATTTTGGCGGCGAAAGCCCGGCCTTCAATCTCCCAAGCGGCAAGCGGCTGCTTCGTTTTTTTCATACGGGGGATGCCGGACGAGTTGGGCGCGCGGGCGCCTTGCAGGAAGCGTAGTTCCGAGGCCGGCGTGTCGTCGATTTTCCGATGATCGGGTCCTGTGTACTCCACGCGCATTCGGTCCAGCG
>JALYXI010000094.1 GCA_030947245.1 Acidobacteriota bacterium | reverse complement strand
CCAGGGGTTCGGGGACAGAGTCCCCGTTCTACAGGGGGTGACAAAATCCCTGAACAGTTAGTGGGACATAATCGCTGAACTACAACATGCGCATCTCTTCCACGTAAGTCTTGTCACACGTCAAGTCTTATCACCTCAAGTCTCTTCCACGCTATCGGAGAGCGGCGCAAGCCCGATCCGCAAAACCGGCCCGGGCACCTGCGCCTGGACGAAGTGACGCAATGGCAAGTGGTGGGCGCCACTGCGCAGATCTCGGAAGCTTGGTTGATGCCCGTGCTGGAAGCAATGCTGGCGCAGTTTCCCTTCGCCATTCCGACAACGGAAGCGAGTTCATTCATCACACGGTGGCGCGATTGCTCAGTACTGCAAGTCGGTTTGCGTGCCAACGGTGCTGGCGATGGAGTCCGAAGAGCGCGACCGGCATGCGATTGAAAACCGGATTCGCGATGCGTAACTGCCGCGAGTGAAAACGCCGGAAGAGTTTGCCTACGCGCAAGCGCCGCAGTTTCCGGCGGCGCGGATCCGCCAGTTGGCGGAAGGCGGCTATATCGAGCGCCATGAACCGGTTGTCTTGTTTGGTGAATGCGGGACGGGAAGAGCCACTTGGCGGGTGGCCTGTGTTTAGCAGCGTGCCGGTGAAGCGGCGTGGATCGAGCTCACATCATCGAGACCGGAACGGAATCTTTCCGCTTCCGGCGGACACTCGAAAGGAGCAAGAAACGATGAGTGGTCAACCGGGTCGCGCAGTTAAGACGGTCCCCGTGTCCGCTCAGCCTGGAACTATGGAGCTTTTCTGTCAAAGTTCATGCGCGAAGTAGGGCCAAATAATTGCCTCAAGCCGCCGGACTATTTGCCCTTCAGTTCGCTTCGGACGACCACACTGAAAGGCTGGAGAGCAAGTGAGCCGTTATAGTGCTTTCCGTTTACAAAAATAGTAGGAGTACCCTCCACGCCGGCCTCCTCGCCCTGCTTCAAATCCCGGCTAATCTGTTCTTTCGTTTTTGCCGAATCCATGTCGGCTGTAAATTTGGCCATGTCGCAACCGGCTTCCCGGGCCCACTTGAGGATGTTCTCCCGCGAAAGTTTATCGTGGTTCTGAAACATGCGGTCGTGCAATGCCCAGAACTTTCCCTGCGCGTGGGCCGCGAGTGCACCTTGGGCCGCCAGCACAGCGTGCGAGTGAATTTCACTGAGTGGAAATTGCTTGTAGATCAATTTGACGTCTTTGGGGAATGCCTTTTGCAGAGCCTCAAGTTCCAGAACAGCCTGAGAGCAATACGGGCATTGAAAATCTGAAAACTCCACCAGAGTCACGCGGGCGTTTTCAGGACCTTTCACCGGAGCGCCCTCCGTGACCAGGCGCACCGGGTCGTCCAGCATCGGCGCAGGACCGGCCCCTACCGAAAGTCCTTTAACGATCTCCTCGGCATTTTTCCCCTCCCGTATCCCTCTGATCACTTTCGCCGAAAGCGCCTTACTGGTAGAGCATTTCGGGTCTTCCACCCGGCACTGCGCGATCTTCATCGAACAGCCGCAGGTACAGCCGTGCTCCCGCACGATCTTCAGCGCAGCCTGTTTCTGAACCGCAGTTAAGCCATTCAGATCCACGCTAGGCA
This sequence comes from Acidobacteriota bacterium, assembly GCA_030947245.1. Lineage (GTDB taxonomy): Bacteria > Acidobacteriota > Terriglobia > Bryobacterales > Bryobacteraceae > JALYXI01. The sequence continues at coordinate 4,770 of JALYXI010000094.1, read as the reverse complement.
GTTCGGCCGTTCTCATCCAAACGGGATCCTGAGCCGCCACGGACCAAACGAGTACCGGCAACAAGCAGAGAGGAAAAGTGCGCATATTCCTTTTACTAATAGAGCATTTCTACGCGTTACCTGGAATGTCGAGCGCGAAGGCAGACACGCGGGCCGTCTGGCTAGAACAGGGCTGGATGTAGAATGTCCGGATGGCGTTCCGGGTTTTCTCCCTTGCTTTAATTGGCCTGCCGTTCGTATTTGGACAAAGCAGCAATCACGATCTTGGCTTCCAGGATACGCCGATGCTTCCTGGATTGCCCTACCATGTGCATGACTCTGCGCGGCCGCACCCGCCCGTGGTTACTCCTTCGTCCGTTCCGGGAGGGCCTCCGTCGGACGCGATCGTTCTTTTCGATGGAAAGGACCTGTCCCGTTGGATGGGCCACCACAGTAGCATTACTCGCGAGGGCGCCGAACAGGTTCAGTGGAAATTGGAGAATGGCTACATGGAGGTAGTGCCGCACACCGGCGACCTGGCTACCAAAGAGAAGTTCGGAGATTGCCAGTTGCATATCGAATGGGCTGCCCCGGCCAAGGTGGAAGGAAAGAGCCAGTCGCGAGGTAATAGCGGGGTTCTTTTGATGGGGCGTTACGAGGTGCAAGTGCTTGACTCTTTCCAAAATCCCACATATGCCGACGGGCAAGCGGGGGCCATCTACGGTCAGTGGCCCCCGCTGGCGAATGCCACAAAGCCGCCCGGAGAATGGCAGAGCTATGACATCGTGTTCGAGGCGCCCCGCTTCGAGGGAGAGAAGCTTCTTCAGCCGGCTTATTTGACTGTCTTTCTAAACGGAATTCTGCTGCATAACCGAAAGGCGTCCATGGGACCTATGGTCTACAGGCAGGTGGCTCACTACGCTCCCCAACCCGCTGAAGATTCCTTGGTGCTGCAAAATCACAACTCGCCCAATCGCTTTCGAAACATCTGGATTCGAAAGCTGAACTTCTACGATCAGCCGGAGAAATAGAGGCGTTAATCTTGAATTAGTGCTGACCGTGAATGGTGAACCGGTGCCGGATTCCTTGCTTCGCGAGGAAGCTGCGGCGCTTCGCCCCAAATACTATGAAGTAATGCCGGCGGGTGACCCGGTTGAGCTGGAAATGCAGCTGCGGGAATGGTCGAGGGAGAACGTGATCGAACGCGTGCTGCTGACCCAGGAGGCGGCGCGCCGTTCGGTTTCCGTTGAGGAATTGCTAGCCACCTTGCACGGCGCGGTCCCTAAGCCCAAGAATAAGGATGTGGCGGAGCTTTACCGGAAGCACAAAGACAGTTTCTGGGTTCCGGAACTGGTCCACGCGGCCCATATTGTTCGCAATGTAGACGAAGGCCACCCGGAAGCGGAAGCGCGTAAGTCAATCGACGCGGCGGAGGCCGACTTACAATCCGGCACTCCGTTCGCCATCGCCGCTGACCGTCATTCCGATTGCGCGGGCAACGGCGGAGACTTGGGCTGGTTTCCCAAAGGGCACATGGTACCGGAGTTCGAGGAAGTCATCTTCGCTATGGCTCCGGGACAGACGAGTCCTGTATTCAGGTCCACCTTCGGCTTTCACATTGCGCATTGCCTTGCCCGCAAACCGGAAGGCACGCCGGGGCTCCCTGATGTGCGCGAGGAAATTGAAATGCGTCTGCATCGCGAAAGGCAGCAGCATGAGGTCGAGAAGTATGTGGACTCGTTGCGCGCGAGAGCGGAGATTTCGCTATGATGCCCAATCCATGCTGCGTTCCCAGCCGGACACGCCTGGCGCAACTGGAAACATCGCGGCGTGATTCGGCCAGCCGGGAGAAGGTTACGGCGGGTTCGCTCGACGGCATGGTGCATCTGGAAGGTGGTCTCTTCCTAATGGGTACCGAAACCCGCGCGGGCTTTCCGGCAGATGGGGAAGGTCCGGTTCGTCCGGTTCATGTCGATCCGTTTCACGTGGATCGGACAGCCGTCACAGTTCAACAGTTCGCCGAATTCGTAAAATCAGCGCAATACCGCACAGAAGCCGTCCAGTTCGGCTGGAGCTTTGTGTTTCAAGCGGAGGCGGCAAGCGATCTAGTGGCTGCCGCGCCGTGGTGGGGCAAGGTGGAGGGCGCGGCCTGGAATCACCCGGAAGGACCCGATTCCTCCGCTCATCCGGAGTACCCGGTGACGCACGTGACGTGGAACGACGCGCAGGCCTTCTGCCGCTGGGCCGGGAAGCGCCTGCCGACTGAAGCGGAGTGGGAGTTCGCGGCGCGGGGTGCGCTTGAACAGAAGCTATATCCGTGGGGTGATGAGCTGACGCCGGATGGACAGCATCGCTGCAACATCTGGCAAGGCGAGTTTCCCGTGCGCAACACCGGGGAAGACGGGTACATATCAACGGCTCCTGCGGACGCGTTTGAGGCGAACGGCTTCGAACTCCGGAACATCACCGGCAATACGTGGGAATGGTGCTCGGACTGGTTCGATCCGGCTTGGCACATCACCGCAACGCGCACGAATCCGGCGGGTCCGCCCACAGGTTTTGCGCGGGTGATGAAGGGCGGATCGTATCTGTGCCACGCGTCTTACTGCAACCGGTATCGCGTCGCGGCGCGTACCTCCAACACTCCCGATAGCTCCACGGGCAACATCGGTTTCCGCTGCGTGCGTGACGTCTGATATATTTGCTGCGAAATGGAACTTTCCCGCCGTACCGTTCTGAGCACCCTAGCCGCCTCCACTCTGCAGGCGCAATCCGCCAGCCGCAAGACATGGAAGCCGAAGCTGGGCATCCTGGGCAACTACAGTGAAGAAAACATCGCGTTTGCCAAACAGGAAGGATTCACCAGCATCGGCCTGTGGGCCCGCGGCCGCACTTCGCTGGATCCGGCAATTGTTACTGACGACTTGCTGGCGAAGGTGAAAGCTTCCGTGGCGCGCTCCGGCCTGTACCTATCGGTGGTGGGGTCCACGGTGAACCATGTGGATCCCGATTTGACCAAACGGAGGCAAATCAACGAGTCCTTTCGGAAGGTGATTGAAATAGCAGGTAAGCTGGGCGCACCCTACGTCGGCACAGGATCGGGGGCTATGCCGGGGCGCTCACTCGACGAGAATGTGGCGGAACTGGTGAAGGTCTACTCGGAGCAGTATTTTCCTACTTGCCAAAAATACAGCGTCCGAATCTTGTGGGAGCCATATCCGGGTTCGCCCAACGTCGCGACGGGGCCCATCGGGTACGACGCGCTATTCAAAGCCTTTGGAAACTCTCCATACGTGGGATTGCAGTACGATCCTTCGCATTTGGTTTGGCAAATGATGGACCCGATTCAGACCGCGCGCGATTACGTAGACAAAATCTACGACGTTCATTTGAAGGATACGGAAGTGTTCACGCGGGTGCTGCGCCGGTGCGGCATCAATCCGCCGGATAAGACCAAATGGTGGCGCTATCGGATTCCCGGGCTGGGGCAAATGGACTGGCCCGCGTTTTTCACGGTGCTGCAGGATGCCGGCTATTCCGGAGCGATGAACATAGAGCATGAAGATCCGGTTTATGGCGATCCGCAGCGCGGGGATGTGTTCAATGAGGGGTACAAGGAGGGTTTCCGGATGGGGTACCGCTATCTTCGCCAGTACGTTCCGGTTTGATGTACCTTTAAGATAGCTTGCGTCCGCATCTCATTCGACGGCTAATCGTTTGCCTCGCGCTGGCCCTGATGGTGGTTGTACTTGGGGCGGTGGCGAAGCACAGTCAGTTCGACAGTCCCGCGCAGCAAACGCATTACCTTTCAATGAGCGTGAAGATGGTTCACGGAGACGAGCCAATTCCGGCTTTGTGCGAAAGAGTCGTTTTTCTCGCCAAAAGTGTCCCCGACCCGATGCCTGCGCGAGTGATCTTGCCGGTTGGCAGGCGTCCTTTCAGCTTTCCTGTTTTCGCCCCTCTTCTGGTTTAACGTATACTCGCACCCTCGCGTGTATTTCGCTCTATTTTCAACCTAAAGGATATTTGCCTATGCGTTGTTTCGCAGTCGGTATTTTGGCGGTGTGCCTCGTCTCTTGCTCCCGCGATTCGGAGCGGTTGACGTCTACGACGGGAGCCGCGGCGCCCGTCGTAGCGGTGGCGCGTGCAGAGCCGAAGAATCTATCCCGCGAGGAGACTCTGGCCGCGGAGTTTCGTCCTTATCAAGAGATCGATGTTCACGCCAAAGTGGCCGGCTACGTGAAAAAGATCTACGTGGATGTGGGCGATCGTGTGCGGGAAGGCCAGACTCTTGCGGTGCTTGAAATTCCAGAGATGGCCGACGAACTAACCCGCGTGCGCGCTGCAAAGGGGCGTAGCGCGTCGGAAGTAAACCGTGAAAAAGACGAGCTGGCCCGCGCCGAGGCGATGCATAGCGCGACTCATTTGACCTTCGAACGGTTGGCTGGAGTGGCAAAATCCCGGCCCAACCTGGTCGCACAACAGGAAATTGATGACGCCCGCGCGAAAGACCAATCCTCCGAGGCGCAGGTTTCCGCCGCCCGCTCCGCTTTGGCAAGCGCGCAACAGCAGGTCGACGTCTCCCAGGCGGACGTTCAGAAGACGCTCACGATGAACCAGTACGCAACCATCACGGCGCCATTTTCGGGCGTGGTGACCCACCGGTACGCCGACACGGGCGCGATGGTTCCGGCCGGAACCTCGAATTCAGCCAGTGCGCTTCCTGTCGTGAAGCTGGCGCAGGTCTCCACGCTCCGGCTGATTCTCCCGGTTCCCGAGGCACTCTCAGCC
>JALYXI010000077.1 GCA_030947245.1 Acidobacteriota bacterium | reverse complement strand
GGAGTCCGCGCGGCGCTTGAGCAGGCGCAGATGCCCGGAACCCATGGTTCCCACGCCGATGACGCCGACGTTGATGCGGTCAGTGGCCGCGCGGGCGAGGCTTGCGGCGGCGGCGCCCTGGAGGAATAGTCTGCGGGAGGCCTTCATTCTCCGGCTATTGTATCGTTGCAATCCGCTTGAGCGTTTGCTCCACCCGCGCGGGATGGAACCCCCATGGCCCGGGCGCGCTCTTGTACGCGATTTTGCCATCGCGCCCGATTACATAAAGACGGTCCGGCCAAGCGGTATATGCCGTTTCCGTGGTGTTTGCGAAGTTGTCCACCAGCGCGGGAATCTTGATTCCCAGATTTCGGACACATGAGGATGCCGCTTCGCCGCGCGCCCGGTAGTTGGCGGGTTCGAGGAGCGCCACATTGCCCTTCAGATTCCAACCATCGCTTGCATGAGCTTCGAGGATGTAGACCACGTAGAATGCCACGCGATCTTTGTATTGTTCGTAAAGCTTGTTGAGCGCGGGAACCTCCCGGCGAAATGGCGGTCAAGTGTAGCTGCCGAAAACCAGCACTACGGGACGCTTGCCGCAAAAGGAGGAGAGCCGGACGGACTCGCGGTGATCCGCCGTTTTGAGTTCGAAATCCGGGGCTTCCATGCCGGCGCGCAAAGGTCCGCTCCGGGCGGCGAACATAATGGCCTGAAGCGGCATCAGAACCGGTCCGGGCGTTTCGGAACCGGGGATGCGGGCGATCACGCGGGCCATGCCGCCGGGAGACCGGTAGGCCAGAACCAGCACGACCAGCCAGAACGCCACGTACACTCCCGCAAGCGCGCCAGCGATTTTGAGGGCACTTCTCACCAACAGAGAGTTGTATCAGGGAACCATTCGGAAAGCAAACTGCTACGAGCCGTGCATGAACAACGAGGATTACCGCAAGCTGCTTCAGAAGCGCGAGCAGGATCTGCTGAGTGAAATGGACCGGAACCGGACGGAAGCGCGCGACTTGACGGACCAGAACCCGGCTGAGGCCATGGAACGCATGGTGAATCTGGAGGGCCGCGACAACCTGCTGCGTTTTAACGATGCCGAGTTCAAGGAGTTGACCGAAGTGCAGGCCGCTCTGGGCCGGATCGACCATGGAACTTTCGGCAAGTGCATCGATTGCGGAAAGCGGATTCCCGAAGGCCGCTTGCAGGCGATTCCGTGGACGGCATACTGCCTGGAAGACCAGGAAAAGCACGACCGCGGCGGAACGCAGGCAAGCCGCAGCCTTACCATGTAAATTGGCTTGCGTTGCGGTTGTGGGGCTGGGCAACATCGGGACCGTGTACGCGGCGCATCTGGCATCGTCCGGAAGACACCGGGTCTTTGGATGTGTGCGGCGGAAGCCTGGAACGCTAAGGGTGGACGGCCCATTCGGAACTGTCTCGGGTGAGCTTGAGACATTTCAGCACCCGGCCGATGCGCCCGCTGCCGATTGGATTCTGCTGGCGACGAAGTCACAGGACACCCCTGCCACGGCGCCATGGTTTGCGCAATTGACCCGCGCGGGAACGCGTATCGTAGTGTTGCAAAACGGCGTGGACCAGGAGGCCCGGTTGGAGTCGCTACGCGGCGAGGCCACCGTAATTCCTACAGTGGTGTATACCAACTCCAAGCGCCTTGGGCCGGGTCACGTGCGGCACATGCGCCCGGAGTATGATTGCGCCGTTCCGCCCTCCGAAGATGCTCGCGAGCTGATTCACCTTTTTGAGGGGACCGCGATCCGGATCGAAGAAGAACCGGAGTTCCTGACCGCGGCATGGCGCAAATTTCTAATCAACCTTGCCGCGAATCCTATTACGGCGATTGTAGGGCGCGGCATTGGCGTACTGCGCGAGCCTGGTATGGAGGCACTGGCCCACCGGCTGCTGGATGAAGCCGCGGTGGTGGGACGCGCGGAGGGCGCCAAACTGGGTCCTGATGTCGCCGCGGAGGTTCTGACCTGGATGGCCGGGTTTCCAGCCGACACCGGCACCTCCATGCAGGAAGATCGAGCCGGCGGACGGCCGCTGGAGCACGACGCTCTCACCGGAACCGCGGTTCGCCTGGGGAGGCGGCACGGCATTGCCATGCCCGTCAACGAAACGATACTCGCATTGCTGCGCGGCCTGGACCCGCAGCGTTAGCCAACCGCAGCCTTAACTGGACAGTGGCCTTAACCGGAAAGCCCCATCTCCAGCACTTCAAAGTGAAATCGTTCGGGCGGCAGAAACGACGGCTTCTCCATGTGCGCCCAGGCCCGGTAAGCGGAGCCTGCGACCGCGGTGTTCAGAAAGAACAAGAAATGATCTGAAAAAAAAGATATGGGCGGGGGTTGCCGGAACGTCAAGCGCAGGCCGACGGCCTTCTCTACGCCTACACCATGAGTGGGGATTTCTTTTTCCAGCAGCAGATCGACAAAGCTGGATCTTCCGGCGCGCGGCCAGATTTCGTTTTGAACCAGATGCCGCAGCGCGCTTTGGTTTTGAAAGGTGGTTTCGCACTGGCGGATCCACTCAAGGATAGAATCGCCCCATTGCCAGTGCGCCAGCAGGCCGCAGTATTGATCGGCCAAGTGCAGCGCCAGATCCAATTTGCAGTTCGGCAGGGCCAGATCGGGCAGCAGGTCCTCGCCGTCCACAATCTCGCCCGCATGCTCAATCATGGTTTCGCGCGCTTCGGTTCCCTCCGGAGTGCCGCGTACCAGCAGTGGAGGCAACTCGTGAGTTTCAGCCCCCGGGATGTCAACATAGTGCCTCGATGTCTCGCTCACCTGCCCTCCCTCCCACTTAGAATGACGCTTTCGCGCCTAACCTGTTTCATTCATAGCATGAAGCCTTCTCAATGAGCAGTACTTTTCCGGTACTTTTCCGGTGTTATGATCCGAAGCGTCTATGCTTGACTACACCATCGGCCTCGATTTGGGCGGGACGAATCTGCGCGCTGCCGCGATCGATACCTCGGGCCGCATGCTCGATAAGGTTTCGGGCTCCACAAACTTTTCCGAAGGGCGCGAAGCCATTGTGGAAGACATGGTCGGCTCCATCGCGAAGCTGAGAAAGGCCACGGGACCGGAAAGGCTCTCCGGCATAGGCGTGGTAGTGCCGGGGTTCATCCGCCTGGAAGATGGCGTGATCGCCAACTGCAACAACATTTCGTGTCTGGAAGGTTTTCCCATTCGCGATGTGATTGGGGAGCGGCTGGGCACGCGGGTAACTTTGGAGAATGACGCCAACGCGGCGGCGATGGGAGAGAAGTGGATGGGCGCGGGCCGCGGCGTTGAGGATCTGGTGCTGCTGACGCTGGGGACAGGTATCGGCGGCGGCATTATCTCCGGCGGCAAAGTACTCCACGGCTATCTGGGGATGGCGGCGGAGCTGGGGCACATTACGGTAGTGCCGAACGGCAATCCGTGCGGCTGCGGGAATCGCGGGTGCGTGGAAAAGCATGCTTCGGCGCAGGCCATTTCCGCGATGGCGCGCCTGGCGGGGTTGGGCGATGTGACATCGGAGCAGGTGTTCCGCATGGCCGAGGGCGGGAATGAGAAGGCGCGCGAGATATTCGCCGCCATGGGGGAGGCGCTCGGCATCGCGATTGCGACCCTCATCAATGTATTCAACTTTCCGCTGTATCTGCTAAGCGGCGGCGTGCTGGCGGCGTGGAGCCAGTTCGCTCCGCCGATGTTGGATGAGGTGCGCCGGCGTTCGTTCACGTACCGCACTACGGAGACGCGCATTGAACAGGCGACGCTGGGCAACGAAGCCGGCCTATATGGAGCCGCGTATCTGCCTCATGCGGTGGCCTCCGCAGCCAAGGCAGCGCGCTAAACGCTCATGTGGCTGGGGATCGATACCGGGACCGGCGGCACGCGCGCCCTGCTGCTGGATGCGAGCGGAGCACTGCGCGGCAGCTACACCGCGCCCCATGCGGAAATCGCGATGGCGGAGCCGCTGTGGGCGGAGCAGGATCCGGACGATTGGTGGCGCGCCGCTTGCGCGGCAGTGCAGGGCGTGCTCGCGGAGACTGGAATTGCGGGCTCGGCAGTCAAAGGAATCGGGCTCTCGGGGCAAATGCACGGTTCGGTACTGCTGGACGAAGCGCACCGGGTGATTCGTCCCGCGCTGATCTGGTGCGACCAGCGCAGCCAACCGCAGGTGGACGCCATCAACTCTACCGTTGGCCGCGCAACCGTTCTGGAGTGCATTGCCAACCCAGTTCTGACCGGCTTTACTTTGCCGAAGCTGCTGTGGGTGCGCGACCATGAGCCTGCCCATTTCGAGCGCGTGCGCCACCTGCTGCTGCCGAAGGACTATATCCGCCTTCAGCTTACCGGAGAGTTGGCGAGCGATGTTTCGGATGCCAGCGGCACCGCGCTGTTCGATGTTGTGAATCGCGTGTGGTCGAACGAACTGGCGGACCGGTTGTCGATTGACCGCGCGATTTTGCCGGCGGTTTACGAAT
>JALYXI010000071.1 GCA_030947245.1 Acidobacteriota bacterium | reverse complement strand
ACTATGATGGGCTCAAAGCAGAGTGAGGGGGTCGACATCGATGACCAGCGCGGTGGCCCCCCATTTTTGGGACTGCGCGAACGCCTGCGCGCTCCTAAGTAGCTGGTTCAGCGCTTTCCTGCTGGCTGACTTTACCAGAAACTGGTAGCGGTACTCCGCTTTCAGGCGCGGGACGGGCGCTTCCGCGGGTCCCATGATCCGGATCTTGTCCGGCGCGGGGCCAAGGTGCGAGCCCAACTCGGTGCTCATACGCAGTGCGTCCTCCCGCTTTTCGGCGCGGACCAGAATGTTGGCTAGGGCCGTGAACGGAGGGTAATGCATGAAGCGCCGGAACTGGATCTCCTTTTCGTAGAAAGCCTGATAGTCCTGAACGGCGGCCAGGCGGACGGCGTAGTGCTCGGGGTTGACGGTTTGGACCAGTACGATTCCGGGCAGCGAGCCGCGGCCCGCGCGGCCCGCCACTTGAGTGAGTAACTGAAAGGTCCGTTCGGCGGCGCGGAAATCCGGCATTCCCAGCCCGACATCGGCTGAGACCACGCCGACCAGGGTCACATTTGGGATGTCGTGGCCCTTGGCGATCATTTGCGTGCCAACCAGGATGTCGAAGTTCTTTTCCCGGAAACCCTGCAGAATGGTCTCATAGTGGTGCTTTCCGGTGACCGTATCGCGATCCAGGCGCGCGATGCGGGCTGTGGCGAACTGCTGGTGCAACTCTTCTTCGATTTTCTCCGAACCGGCGCCCATAAAGTGGATGTGCTCACTTTCGCATTTGGGGCAGGTGGTTGGGACTTTCTCGGCGTAATTGCAGTAGTGGCAGAGCAGGCGGCGGTCGCGGCGGTGCCACGTGAGGGTGACAGAACAATTGACGCACTGGATGCGCTCGCCACAGGCACGGCAGGCGACGAAGCTCGAAAAGCCGCGGCGGTTCAAGAGAACGATTGTCTGTTCGCCGTTTTCGAGGCGAGCTTGCAATTGTTCGAGCAGCGAGCGGGAAAAGGTGGCGTGCTTGCGGGTTTCGAGAAACTCCTGCCGCATGTCGATCAGGTCGACGCGGGGCATGGGGCGCTCGCCCACGCGGCCGGGGAGTTCCAGCAGGACGTACTTGTTCTGGGCGGCATTGTAGCGGCTCTCCAGACTCGGGGTGGCCGAACCCAGTACGACGCAGGCGCCCGCATGTTGCGCGCGAACGATCGCAACATCGCGGCCGTGATACCGCGGGTTCTCTTCCTGCTTGTAGCTCTGGTCATGCTCTTCGTCAACGACGATGAGGCCCAGATTGCGGACGGGCGCGAACACGCATGACCGGGTACCCACGACGACTCCCGCTTCGCCCGCGCGAATCCTTCGCCACTGGCCGGAGCGTTCGTTATCGCTGAAGGCGCTGTGCAGGATGGCGACGCAGTTCCCGAACCGGGAAAAGAACTGGCCGGCCATTGCGGGCGTTAGCGCAATTTCCGGAACCATAAGGAGAGCGCTGCGGCCGCAGGCAAGTACGGAATCGATGGCTTTCAAATAGACTTCGGTCTTACCGGACCCGGTGACTCCGTGAAGGAGAAATGTTTGGAAAGCCCGGGATTCGATGGCTTTGTGAATAGCCTGGAAGGCGGTGCTTTGGGCGCCGTTCAGCTCGTGTTGCGTGTAGGCGGCGGAAGCTGGCGCTTGTGGCCCTTGATGGACCAGCGTGAGGGCTCCCTTGCGGGCGAGAGAGCGGGCGGCGGTGCTGGCGTTTGGGACTTGGGCTTCCACTTCGGCGAGATTGTGGGCGCCCGGGTGGAGATGGAGGTAGGCAAGCAGTTCGCGTTCGGCTTTCGGAAGCTTCGCCGGGGATTCGGAGGAGCCGAGAGAGACTTGCAGGTTGGCGGAGGCGGCACGGAAGGGATCGCGCTCCGTTTGGAGCACCTCGGCGACAACGAAGCCTTTCTTCTCAAGAGATTTGAGTACGCGGTCCGCCATGGGAAACTTCTTCTTGAGATAGGCGGCGGATCGGGAGCGGTGTTCCAGAGCGCCTAGAATCTGAACGGTCTGGTCTTCGGCTGCTGAGGCGAAGAGAAGCTGACGGGTGGCGTCGCGGCCGGAATCGGTAAGCGAGTAAGTCTTTCCGGACCGAATGTCCGACGCGAGCGGAAGCATGGAACGAAGCACTTCGCCCAGGGGCGAACAGTAATAGCCGGAAATCCACCGGGCGAGCGAAATCAGTTCCTCATCGAGAACCGGGCCGGGATCGACGAGGCGGAGGGCTTCGCGCGCGGGGACATCCGGGGGGTTATCGTGGCAAGCAAGAATTACGCCGGTGAGTTTGCGGCTTCCGAACGGGACGATGAGGCGAGCGCCGACTTGAACGCGGTGCTGCAGAGTAGTGGGCAGCACATAAGTGAAAAGGCGGTCGAGTGGAACGGGAAGACTGAGGTCACAATAACGAAAGGCCAACAATGAAAGTTTACGAGATTCGGGCGCCGCGAGGCATTGAGTGTGTTGTGAGGGCGGAACGGAACGAGCCGACGCCGGGACATGGGCAGGTGCTGGTGCGGATGCGCGCGGCATCGCTGAACTATCGCGATCTGGCGGTGGCGCGGGGGGACTATGGGCGCGGAGTCCCTTCGCCGGTGATTCCGCTATCGGACGGCGCGGGGGAGGTGGTTGCGCTGGGCCAAGGGGTGTCCCGCTGGAAGGTGGGCGAGCGGGTGGCAGGCATTTTCATGCAGGGCTGGCTGGCTGGGAGGATCGATGAAGGTAAGGCCAAGACGGCGCTCGGGGGAGCGATCGACGGCATGCTGGCGGAATATCGAGCGCTGAGTGAAGAAGGGCTGGTGCGGGTTCCCGAGCATCTATCGTTTGAAGAAGCCGCGGCGCTGCCTTGCGCGGCGGTGACGGCATGGCACGCGCTGCAGGGATTAGCGGCCGGGGAAACCGTGCTGATCCAGGGGACGGGCGGTGTCTCCATCTTTGCGCTGCAGTTTGCAAAATTGGCCGGGGCGCGGGTGGTGGCAACGTCGAGCAGCGACCAAAAGCTGGAACGCGTTCGGCGGATCGGCGCGGATTTGCTGATTAACTACAAGACCACTCCGGATTGGGAGAAACCGGCGCAAGGAGTAGACCGCGTGATTGAAGTGGGCGGGGCGGGGACGCTGGGAAAATCTCTGCGCGCCGTTCGGATGGGCGGTAGGGTTGCGCTGATCGGCGTCCTGACGGGCAAGGGCGAAGTGGACCCGCAACCGGTGTTGATGAAGAGCATCCGGCTACAAGGTATTTATGTGGGATCGCGGGAGATGTTTGAAGAAATGAATCGGGCGATTTCGAATGCGAAGATGAGACCGGTGGTGGACCGCGTGTTTCCGTTCGAGGAAGCGCAGGCGGCATACCGGCACTTGGAGAGCGGGGCACACTTTGGAAAAGTCATCATTGGATTCTAAACCGCTGGCGCTGGTGACAGGAGGGGGAACGGGAATCGGGGCCGCTTATGCGCGGGCGCTTGCGGCTGCGGGGTATGGGCTTATTCTGGTGGGCCGGCGGGAAGAAAAGCTCCGGGCCGTGCAGGGTGAGGTTGGCGGGGAAATCCTGGTTGCGGATCTTGCGGCCGAGGACGGTCTGCGGACCGTGGAGCGGCGCGTGGCTGAAGCGGCGAACCTGGACTTTCTGGTGAATAACGCCGGGTTCGGGACCACGGGTACGTTTTGGGAATTGCCGGTGGAAGGACAGGACCGGATGCACCGGCTTCACGTGCTGGCGACCATGCGGCTGAGCCATGCGGCATTGCCCGCGATGGTGGCGCGGGACCGTGGAAGCATCGTGAACGTATCCAGTGTGGCCGCGTTCGTGCAATCGGTTGGAATGGCGAGCTACTCCGCCACCAAGGCATGGATGAACAGTTTCAGCGAAGGACTGTGGCTGGAGTTGAAGAGCGCGCGGAGCGGGGTGCGGGTGCAGGCGCTGTGCCCGGGCTTTACCCGCTCAGAGTTTCACGACTCAGCGGGGTTGGACCAGGGCGCGATCCCGGAAAGCCTGTGGACCTCCGCCGAAGAGGTTGTGCGCGCATCGTTACGCGGTCTCTCACGCGATGAACCGATCGTGATTCCGGGATGGCGCTACCGGACATTGGTTGGACTCCAACGAATGCTGCCGCGATCGGCGGTTCACGCGGCCGTGCGGAAATCCAAGAACAGGTTTTGGACGCCTAAGAGTTACTGATCGCTCGCGACGGGTTCAGGCGCGTGCAGGTAAGGGATACCCTTTTCCATCCACGCGGGCTTGGGAGCGCCCTTTAGTTCGTAGTCGAAGTATTGCGCAAGACGCCGGGCGTAATCCTTCTGATTCGCGCGGCGCTGCAGGTGATGGGGCTCACCCGCATAGCTGAAGAAATAGACTTCTTTGCCCAGGCGGCGTAGCGCAAGGTAGTATTCGATGCCCTGGTACCAGGGCACAGCGTCGTCCGCATCGTTGTGGACAATCAGAACGGGAGTCTTGACGCGATCCGCCTGGAAGACGGGGCTGTTCTCAATGAAGCGCAGAGGATATTCCCAAAGACTGCCGCCGATGCGGCTTTGGGTTTTCTCGTATTGGAACTGGCGGGGGAGTCCGGTGCCCCAACGAATGCCGTCGTACGCGCTGGTCATGTTGGCTACCGGCGCACCGGCTTCGACGGCTTTGAACCGCGAAGTCTGGGTAATCATGTACGCGATCTGGTAGCCGCCCCAGCTATGGCCCTGGATGCCGATGTTGTCGCCGTCCACAAAGCCGCGCGCGGCCATGGCATCGACGCCGCCCATCACGCACTTGAGAGCGCTCTGGCCGGGATAGCCGGTGGTGTACACGATATCGGGCGTGAAGACCAGGTAGCCATTGCTGACGTAGTAGGACAGGTTGATGCTGTCCATGGGTTTGGGATCGCTGAAATGATTCAGGTTCTGAGAGAGGCGCTCATAGATGTATACGATCATGGGGTATTTCTTCGCGGGATCGAAGTTTTCGGGCTTATAGAGAGCGCCCTGCAGCGGAACTCCGTCCAGGTTTTTGAAGCTGACCATCTCAGACGTTCCCCAAAGCAGTTCGGCCTTTTGGGGATTCGCATCGCTAACCTTTTTCAAGTTCTTCATGCTGGAATCCGTAATCAGAAGATCGGGGTATTGATTGAAGGTTTGAGCGGAGAGGACCAGAACATCGGCGTTCTTCGCTTTCACGGGCATGCTGTAATCCACCGCGCCCATGGTGAGTTGCCGCTTTCCGAGATAGAAGCCGGTGTCGCGGGTGAGAGTGCTTTCGGCTCGCATCAGGAGAGGCTTTGCGGTATCGATGGTCCTGGTGTCCGGATCGGTGCGTCCTTCCGGACGGGGCTCCAGCCTGACGTAGCGAAGTTCGAGATTGTTATTGCGGCCCATGCCATCGGTAAAGTTGACCGCGTGGCTGCCGTCGGGCGCGAGTTCCCAAATATCGTAACGGTCATAGAGCAGCACGCTCTTACTGTCTTTGCTCCAACCGGCAAGTCCATAAGGGCGCGGCTGGCCGGGCGTGTCGTTGTCTTCGGTCCAAAACTTGACCGCCAGCTTCGCGGTCAGGTTCACGGTCTTACCGGAGGGAACGGCTGTGGCGTTCCAGTTTTCACCATCGAAGAAGAGAGCGTACTTGCCGTCAGGCGACCAGGTGACCGCTCCGGATTGCTTCTTGTTGAGCAGAGTGCGCTTGCCCGTTTCCGTATCGACCAGGAACGAATCTGAAAAGCGCTCGCCGTATTCCACCATGGCGCGGTATTCGCGATCATCCGTGCCGAGAGCGAAGCGGCCATTCTCACTGGGCGTGAGCTCGCTCATATCGGGGCCGGCGAGTTGAACCACTTTGTGCTGCGGAACGATGTAGACGGCGCGATAGGAGCGGGTGCGCTCGACCGCGGACCGGACTTTCTGCATAGGCTGGATGTGTTCGTCTTTGTAATGCCAAAGGTCGAAGAGCGCTTCATCATCGGACGGTAGACCCGTGCTGCGAGCCGGGAAGGGCGGAGGCGCCGCGCCGAAGAATAAGCGGGTTCCGTCTTTCGAGAAGGTTAGCGGCGCGCGTTCGCTTATGACGAAACCGGAGTGGAATCCGGGGGAATCAACCGCGGCTACCGGGACGGCGGCTGAGGCTTTGCTGTCCCAGAGATAGAGCTTGAACCGGGGCTGTTTCGCGGCCTTGTCATCGCGATCGCTGACGAAGGCGAGTTCGTTCTGCTTGTCATTCCACGTGAGCTTCGCGTATTTGCCTTTTCCGCTGAGGAGAGGTTTGGGAGCTTCCGAGCCTTTCGCAGGGATGAGGAAGACACCGTCCGTGTCCTCTTTCGGGGACGCGACCGTGTAGGCAAGAGCGCTGCCGTCTTTCATCAAGCTGTATTCGAGAGCATCGGGGAAGGTGCGCTCGGCCGCCGTGTCGAGACGGCGCAGGATCAGATCGGAACCCATCTCCGGCGTATCGGGCGCGGCTCTGGCGGCGGGAGCTTTTGAGTAAACAAGGACTTCTTCACTGCCGTGATCGGCAACGCCGAAATCCTTCACGCGCGGGATCCGGGTGGGGGTGGAAGATGCAAGATTGATGATCACCAAATCTCCCGGAGGCTGGCGGGCGAGAGAAGCGGCGCGAGTCTGCGGGGCCGGTGTGGAGGCAGGGGTGGAAGCTGCTTTCGGGCCGGCTTTCAGCTTGTCGAGGTCGGCTCTTTTGGGGTAAGTGACAAAGACCAGGAAGTGTGAATCCGGGGTGAAGGCGAGACGGATGGCGCGAGGGCGCGGGGGAAGTTCCGAGTTGGGATCGGGAGGAAGCGGAGGGGGAAGCTGGCCCGCTGTTTCGCGAGTCTCCTTGCCGGTGGAAAGATCGCGGACGACCACTTCACCATCGCCTTCCTCAGGGAAAACGCCATACGCGAGGTAGTGTCCATCGCTCGAGAGCGTCTGGCCCGAAATGGCGCGCCAGGAATCGAAGTCTTTGAAGGTGAGCGGCCGCTTGGCGGCGTTAGCCGCAGAGGCGAAAGTGATAGCAAAGAATAAGAGGGATCTGGCGAGACGGCCGGGGAGCATTTTCCGTAGTGTAGCGTTTCAGGAGTTCTTGCGAACTACCCATGTGGTCATGGAGCGTTGATTCTGCACGACGGTGGTCTTCAACGGATCGGCCAACTGGCCGCCCAACTCTTGGGTGAGCTTTTCGAGAAGCGCGGCATCGACCAGATACCGTTCGGAGCCATCGGGCAACAGGAAGCGGCGGCCCATCACGCGCTGGACTTCGCGTTCGATTCCGATGGAGGAGGCGAGCCGGCAAAAGAGAAGGCCACCGGGTTTCAAGACTCTCCACATGCCGCGCAGCATGGCGTGGAAGTGACGATCGGAGTGCGCGAAGTGGAGAACGGCGCTGCTGAGCACCACGTCAGCGAAGGAATCCGGAAAGGACATGGTCTCGACAGATTCGAGGCGAAAGTTGCTTTCGGGAAGAGCCGCCGCGAGGGAACGGGTGGCTGCGATAGCCTGCGGATCCCGGTCCGCGGCGAACACTTCGTATCCCGAGGCAAGGAGATAAACGAGGTTGCGGCCGGAACCGCAACCGGCATCGAGGATCCGCATGCCGGGCACGATGCGGCCTCGCAGGATCTGATCGAAGAGATAGATGTCGATGTCGCCGAACTGGTCTTTAATGTTCGCCGGGCGAGTAATCGGACTTGCGGGGATGCTCTGCATCGGCGATTTTGATGGCCAGCTTACCAGATATGCCAGATGGGTCGCTCGAAAGTATCGCGGTTTGTGAGAGCGCTTACACGTTTAATGCAAGTACATGAACGGAGGTCTCCGGTTTGCCTGAGGTTGTGAGTGTCCCAGGAAAGGACACTGAGCAACATGGATACGCAACCCATTCCCACTTTGCCGATGAGGCCGGCCAAGAACATCACTATCCGCGTTGCCGAGAAGGATTTTATCCGCGCCCGCGACCTTGCGGCTAAGCGCGGACTACCTTATCAAACCTATTTGAAAATGCTTTTTCACGAAGCGCTCGACAATGAAGAGAAGCACTTTCCCAGTTAACCGGCATCGCCGAGGGTGTAGTCGAACTCGTACGAAT
>JALYXI010000067.1 GCA_030947245.1 Acidobacteriota bacterium | reverse complement strand
GAACGTCAGGATATTCTCCTTACGGTCCAGAAAATCGCCTTCCATCAGCGTCCGCATGTGCCGGCTGACTTTCGCGGGCAGGCGTTTAAAGTCGAAGTTCTCCGTCGTCTTTTCAAGCGGGAGCTTGGATTCACGCAGGAACCGCATGGTTCGGTTTTCCCGCCTCTCCTGGCATTCGCGGTCCACCAGTTCGAGCAGGTAGCGCTCATAGCTGAGTGTTTCGCGCTCGGCCCGCCGCGCTACTTCCTCAAAGCATTCCCGTACCGCCGGCAACCGCAGCTCGCGTAGACCATCGGTCAGATCCACCTTTACGTTTACGTTTCGAGTCTCGGTCACTGCACCACCTCCGTCGCCGCACGGAATAACTCATCGAAGCTGGCCAGCGAGACTTCCACCACATTCACGTCCGTGGCCAGAGGCACAACCTCCGCTTGTTGGAGCATGCCTGCGACTCCGTCGGCAGTCACCTCTTCGGTGCGCTCCAGCAGAATGCGCAGAGCCGCATCCACCCGCGACTCGCCTTCCGTGGCGGCCAGGTACAGAATCGCTAAGTACTGCCGGGTTCCGCTGCTCGGGGCCGATTGCCGGAGTGCGTCATAAGCCATCCGGAACCGGCTCGTTGGGAAGAGATCCTCTTTGTACCGGTAGTTCTCGAACGCTCCCGGCTTCCGTACCAGCCAATCGATAATGTGTCGGTAATCCACCCGGTGTTTGCCTCGGCCGCGCAGCCGCGGCAACTCGTCCACTTTCCGGCTGGCGTACCAGATCGCCACTGTTTCAGCGGTAACCCGGACTTCGACACGCTCACCGATCAGCCGGCTGCTTACCGAGTAGTTGTTGTTCCCAACAGAGATCAGACTGCCGGAATCCACCCTCACCACCGATCGCTTCACGCTGTCGAGCCGCCCGTCCGGCAAAGCCCGAAGCGCTTTCATGTCCTCAATCAGACGCGGACGTCTTCCCGCGTTCAACTGATCCTGAACTCTCTTCAGGAAGAGCCGGTACTGTTCCACGCTCGTGAAGTCACGGCTGCCGCGAAGCAGCAGCGATTGTTCGATCGCGCGCTTGAATCGATAATGGCGCTGCTCGACGTCGCCATTCTCGTTCGCCCGCCCAGCTTGAATCTTCTGCCCGTTCAGGCCGTAATGCTGCAACAGTGCGTCGTACCGCCTTGTAAACTCATCCTGATCGCTGAGATTATTCACCGCCGCCGTGAGCCGGTCCGTACGATGCTCGCGCGGTACTCCGCCCAGTTCCCACAATGCGTTCTGCACGCCTTCGCTCAGCGACTCAAAGCTTTCGGAATGGCAGATCGTGAATGCCTCCCAATTGGAGTACGTCAGAACGAAGTGATAGGTCAGATGCGGAAAACTCTGCCGGCTGATCGTCACGCCCAGGCTGGTCATATGCGTGAAATCGGATTGGCACAACCGGCCAGGCTCATGGACCTGCGCAAAGAACACCTCGCGCGCGGGTCCTTCCGTCGCCCGCCACTCTTTGAACTTGCGTTGTAGCGTTCGTAGCTGCCCATCGGTAAACTTGCCCGGGTACCGGCGCTGCATCTCCTCAAACAGGGTCTTCGCTTCCAGTCCCGGGTTCAACTCTTTTTCCGCTTTCGCCTCATCCCAAACCTCGGCAAACGGATCAAGCCTCGTCCGCCATGCTCGATTCCGCTGTTCCTCGCCCGGCATCTTTCCCAATTCCAAATACTTGCGCGCTGTCTTCGGATCCATGCCCGCCTTCGCCGCTGCGATGTCCTTCGTTTCTTCCGTCTTCGACAATCTCTTTAATCTCCTCACCTGGCTGTCTGTGACCATCCATTTTGATCGTCACAGCACTGCCGCCGGGCGGGAATTCTAATTGTCGTTACGCGGGAGTTTTAATTGTCGCCAATCATGCGAGTATAAGCCGGACACAATTGTACGCATGTACTCGATGACGAAGAACGTTACCGGGGTGGCGGCGATGATGTTGTACGAGCAGGGATTGTATTCGCTGAACGATCCGCTGTCGAAGTATCTGCCGGAGTTTGCGAAGACGCGTGTGGGCAAGGACGCCGTGCCGTTGGACCATCCCATTCTGGTGAAGGATTTGTTTCGTCATACCAGCGGGCTGGATTATGCGGGACCGAAGGATGAGACGGGTGAGAACGTTTACGAGAAGATCGGGATGATGGGCGGCGCGCCGCATGTGGATTTTGATCTGGCGGAGGCGGTGCGGCGGCTGGCGAGTGTCCCGCTAAATGAGCAGCCGGGGACGGTGTTCCGGTATGGGTATTCAATCGATGTGCTGGGGCGGCTGGTAGAAGTGCTTTCAGGGATGCCGCTGGATCGATTTTTTGAAGAGCAGATTTTCAAGCCGCTGGGGATGAAGGATACGGCGTTCTTTGTGAGTGAGGACAATTGGGCGCGGCTGGCGACGCTGTATGACAAGCGGCCGCGGAGTGCGCTCGTGAAGGATACTCGCCTGCACAGGAAAGTTTCAAGAATAAGCCTGCGCTGCTGTTGGGTGGTGCGGGGCTGACTTCGACGCTGGATGATGTTGCCCGGTTTTATCAGATGCTGTTGAATGGCGGGCAGGTGGATGGGGTTCGGATATTAAGTCCGAAGTCGGTGGAGATGATGCGGACGGATATGTTGGGGAACATCCCGCTTCTGGAGACGCCGTGGGCGGGGCAGGGGTTTGGGTTGACGTTTGCGATTCAGCCTTCAATTGGGAGATCGGGGGAGCCAGTTTCGGAGGGCACGTACTGGTGGGCGGGCCTGGCTGGGACGAGGTTCTGGATTGATCCGAAGGAGAATATGGTCGGAATTTTTTTAATTAATATTCTTCAGCCGGATCGAAGTGTGGAGAAGCAGTTTATTCGGTTTGCTTATCAAGCGATCCAGTAGGGTGAAGGCCCACTGCCGAGGGTTGCTTAACGGCAGTTTAACGCTTAGTCAAACGGAACTGTGGCGTTTGAAGGAACCGTGACGGGCGATGATATGAACCTTGCGGTGACTGGGACGCAGGACGATAAGTATAGCCTGAACTGCAGGCGACAGAAGTAGCAGGTCGTGCCGCCAGCGGACGGCGACGTCGGGTGCAGAGAGTCATTTGTACGGCGGAGAGCACGGCACCCTCAATCCAACTCGGGTTTGTGTCTACCGAATCACGATCGGGCCACGCCCAAGGCGGAAGCAATCCGCAGCGCGTCCGCCGTTGCGATTGCAGAGTCCGGTGGCCGGAGATTGGCATCGAACTCCAGGCGCAGATGACCCGCGAGTAGTCGGGCAGCGTAGAGTTAGCTCGTCTCGCTACAAGAGCAGTTAACCGTCCCATCGGCATTTCTGTACAAATCTAAACCACCACTTCGAAACTGAACGGTCCTCGTCTGGGCTCTGCGCTGTGACGCTGGAAGCAGGAGTTAAAATCAACAAATTACCCATGATTCTGAACCATGAAAAAGCCGGTAGATGAAGGTTCGGGATATGCTGCGGTTTATCGAAGAAGACGGATGGCGATTCCGTGCACAGAAAGGCAGTCATCGCCAATACGTTCATCCAACCAAGAAGGGGCGTGTCACAATCCCAGGTAAGCCGGGCGACGATTTGAGTCCGGGGGTTCTGCGTAGCATCTTCCACCAGGCACAGATAAGGAGATCTCAATGAAATACGCCGTAGTCATCGAACGCGTCCCCGAGAGCAATTACTGCGCTTATGTTCCTGATCTTCCCGGCTGCGTCTCGACCGGGGAAACGCGCGCAGAAGTCGAGGTCAATATACATGAAGCGATCGCGTTTCATCTCGAAGGCTTGCGTGAAGATGGCGATCCGGTACCCGAGCCGGGTACCAACATTTTTTACGCCGACGTCGCGTGAAGGCGTCCCCGAGCCCAAATCCCGTCGGCTCTGAATCAACACCTGTTCTTCTTCTTACCCTCCACACTCGCCGCCCGGATCTTTGTAATAGCGTCCTTTCTTACACTTCGAAGTTGGACCGGGCATACCGGAGCTTTGACTTGGGTGAGTTGAGTCGCGCAGGGTCATAGACAAACAACCCACATCCCTTGTTTCACACCCACCCGCAGCTTCCCACCGTACCGCTCTGCTTGGCGGAACCGCTTTACGCCGCCTGACCAGGCAGGTAAGGCACCCCATACAGGATATGTAAGCCATCGGGAGGTAAGCCGATCCAGTGAACCGAATGGTAAATGGAGCGTCGCTGCCGGGGGCGCGCTCCCTCCGCCAGAGTGAGAGCAACCGCAAGGATGAAAGAAGCCGACCGAGCGCAAAGAGATCTGAACGTAAGCTTGTACCTGTTTTCCGCATGCGGTGCAATCAATCGGCCCCGGTCAACGTGAGCCCAGCGATGGCGATGAAAATAAGAAATGGTGGAGGCTTTCTCGCAGATGCCAACGTCGATCCCCTGATGGTCGATCACGGGAGGTTTCGGGCCTCCGTAGGCCCGGTAATGTTCCATGATGTTGGCTTTTCCGACTGCTCCTATCTCTCTCCCACATCGGTCGGCTGCAAGAGGTATCCTCCCCAAAACAGCAGGACGGGAGGGATTTCCGTTCCAGTAAACAAGAATCACCGACTCTTTTTTCGAGCGCACATCGCAGAGTACAGCCCAGTCGGTTTGATGTGGGCGCCGAAAGTTTCCGCTGATCACGTTCGCCAGGGTATGCTTGCCGGGAGGCTGGGGAACGGTGCAACCGCGGCGTCGTAGGTCGTTTTGAATGGTTTTCGGTAAAGCAGGGAACCGCAACACAGGAACTTCCGATTGTTCCTGCGCTGCCGCCGCGAAGCTGATGAGTACCCCCAAGCTTACAAGGCACCGTTTCATCTTGCCGATTGTTTTATCACAGGAACCGAGCAGCCAGAACGTCACACCCGCAGCCCTAGATGGTCACAGGGCGCATTGGTGAGGTCCTGCTCAATGCCCAGGTAGCGTTCCGTGGTCTGAATGGACGCATGGCCGAGCGAGATTTGGATCTGCTCGAGGGCGGCATGGCCTTTGTGCGCCAGTTTCGCAAATGTCCTCCGCAGATCGTGGGGAGCGATCGGCACTCCCAGAGCGCAGCCGTACCGCTCGACCACTTCAAACACGGACTGCGCGGTCATGCCGTGGCCTGTGATGCGTCCGCCCTTATTCACGGCCCGCAGCAGCCGGCCGGAACCGATCGCCGCCACCGCGATCCATTCGTCAATCGCCACCTTGGCCCAGGCCGGCATGGGCACGGTGCGGATGCGCCCGCCCTTGCCCGCCAGATCAACCAGCACCCAGCGGGCGTCCCGCTGCTGAACATGTTCGACGCGCAGGAGCGCGAGTTCTTCCCGGCGGAGCCCGCAACCCAGGAGCAAACAAAGCAGAGCCCGGTCCCGTTTCCCTTTGTTTGTCCGGCGGTCTGGTAATGCGAGCATCCGTTCGGCTTGGGCTTGCGTGAGCCAGTTGCCGGTGCGAGTGCCATGACGCTTCGCTCCTTTCACCCGCCCGATAGCGGCGGCGGTTTCGGGTGCGAGGAGTTGGTTGTCGCTGGCCTCGGCGGCAAGTTTCCGGATCGCACTCAGTTGGATGTTGATCGAAGAAGGAGCCAGGCCGCGGGCTTCCAGCGCCGAGCGGTAGCGCTGGACAGTCGCTTTGTCAAAGGCCGTGGCGGACTGGGTTCCGCACCACTCCTGGAATTCCTCTAACGCCTGGCTGTAAGCCCGGCGCGAATGCGCGGAACTCAGGCCGTCAAGCGCCAGTGCTTTTAAGCGAGCCCAAGGATCGGCGGCCGGAAGCGCAATTAACGCGGCAGTTGATTCGGGTGGCACAAGGTCATTCTATGCCGGAATCGCCTTTGATAAGGCGGATTATCATAGGCTATTTCGGGAATCATCAGCTGCCAACCTCAATGGTTCCCGGTGCGTACCTATACTCCTGATCCTTACGCGCGAGTGTGCAGGAAAGTGATTGCCTGCTATGAACAGGTTATTCGTCCTGCTTTTTCTCCCGTTCGTCGGGTTTCGGGTGTGGTGGTCGCCTGCGCTCACGCAAACTGGACTCAACGTGAATACTCCGCTCGCGCACTCCATACCCGTGTTGGAACAGGTGGTTAGCACGGAGGGGCAATAACGGGGCGTTTCAGATGAGAAAAAAGGGGAAACAAATGGTCATAACTCAAATATTAGCGTTGATACTATTAACTGGCAGCGTGGGTTTAGGGCAAGGCCGCCCGGATCCGGCAAAACTGATTGCGGCCCAGCGCGAGGCGATGGCCCCGCTCGTATTCATGGACGGGGTCTGGAGGGGCACGGCATGGACGATCCTGCAGTCTGGCGAGAACACACCATCACGCAGACGGAGCGCATCGGACCATTTTTGGATGGGTCTGTGAAGGTGATCGAGGGCCGCGGGTACGATCCGGATGGCAAGGTCACCTGTCTCCTACAATCCAGCCACGAAAGCATACAAGCTGCACTCCTATGCAATGGGCAATGCTGGCGATTTTAATCTTACGCGGACAGCCGACGGCTTTGTGTGGGAGATTCCCGCAGGGCCGATGACGACCCGTTATACGGCAGTCGTCAAGGATAGAACATGGCGGGAAATCGGCGACCGGATTACACCGGGCAAGGAACCTTTGCGCTTCTTTGAAATGAATCTCAAGCGCGTGGGCGATACCGATTGGCCCGCTGCCGGGGCAGTCGGGCCTAAGTAAAGAGTTCCTGTTAATTCAATGAGGCTGTTGGCAACCGTCGGCGAGAAACAGGGCATATAGGCCAATGGAATGCATATATACAGCAGGAGCGACCATGCCAAAACACGATCACCACAAAGCAGCCGGGCACCACGAAGAAGCGGCGAAATCACATCGCAACGCCGCAGAAGCGCTCGAGAAGGGCGATCATGAACAGGCAACCCAGCATTCACAGATCGCAAATGACCATTCCAGCAAGGCTCACGAAGCGTCCAAGAGTGCTCATCAGAAGTCGAAGGGACCGAAAACGCTCTAACGTTGAAACTGGTAAATGATAACCGCATGAGAACGTCCTTTACCATGCGGTTACGGGGGGCCAGCCTGCAAAGTACTAATCTCAATTAGTATATATTGGTACAATTTAGGAGTGGCTGAAATACAACCTGGCTCAAAACAAGTTCTTCTGGCCGAAGATGAGCCCGTGGTGCTCAATCTCATGCAGCGGTTATTCCGTTCCTGGGGCTATCGTGTGTTCTCGGCGCGCAATGGCCGGGAAGCACTGAAAATTGCCGAAGAACACAAAGGCGAAATCGACCTGCTTGTTTCGGACGTGACCATGCCGGAGATGCACGGACCAGAGCTTGCGGAAAAGTTGAATGCCAACCGACCCAAGTTGAAAGTCATCCTTGTATCGGGGTACTCGCAGGCGCGGATTGGCCTTCAGCGCGGATGGAAGTTTATTCAAAAGCCATTTCGACCCGAAGAACTTAAGACAGCTGTAGAGGACAGCTTAAAGTAGGATCCTTCCCCCAAAATTGTTGTCCGCTGTGTGACATAAACGATGGCAGATGACATTGCGCCCGGAAAGAGAAACAGCCCCAGCCTAGCTGGGGCCTAGAAGAATGAAGCAGTATGACCTCTTCGGATTTTGGGCAACAAATCTCTGCGACCGGTGGCCGATTGGCCTCAAGCCACAATTGTCAAGGCAAGCTATAAGCCAGATTTATCTATATTAATTTTTCAAAAGTTTGCCTGGAGTGCATGGGTGCAGATTGGCCTTTCGGTTCTCTAGTGCACCACCCCCACTTGTTTTTAGTCGGGCGACAGGTCCATTTTGCTACAACAGATCGTCCTTTATGTCGTAGTAAAGCTTGCCGGGCTGCGGTAAGGGTGTACTACAACAGGCTGTGTGGCTTCTTGTGCAACAGCCGGTGCTCAAACGCTGCCCGCAGACTGGGTGCGCCGGGCTGAGCAAATTCAGAACACGTAGGAATAGCTTTTTCGGTAAAATTGATCAAGGTTCAAACAGCATTTGTTTCGAACCTCCATGCCGACTGAGGATTTGCTCCTTTCTATTTGGCTGCTTTGGACCTGTAACCGCCGCCGATAATTTTTGGAAAGGGAGGAATCCACGTGCTCTCGATCAACAAAGTTAGGCAACCCGTCACCGTTCTCGCTATCACCGGCTCGCAAAACGACTATGTTTACCTTGAGAAAATCTTTAGTCATACCAACTGGCGATTGCTTCATTCGTACAACCTGAGTGAAGCTGTTCCTGCCATTTCACAATGTCAGGTGATCCTGAGTGACGCCCATCTCCCCGATGGTAATTGGGAAAACGTTCTGGAGCACGCAAGCCGTGAGCTAGTCGCACCACAGGTGATCGTGATCGCCGGGGTGGCCGATGTAGCCCTATGGACCGAAGTTCTGGATCGAGAAAGTGCTTTTAACGTTGTCGCGAGGCCGTTCAATTTTAAAGAAGTGACTACGTTAATCAGCTCAGCCTGGCGCTACGGGCAAAAGCAGCGTGAGCGCATGAACGAAGCAATGCTTGCAGCAGATTTAGAAACACTTTCCAAACGAATCGGTGTCCACAGTGAAACAGGGCTTATCATGAAAGCAAAATCCGCTTAACGAAGGCTCGTTGGATGCATGCCCTTCGGCGATCATCCTCGGAAAAGAAAAACTTTATGCTGTTAGGTTCCGAGGCGGTGCAGTTCATCGGGCGTTAGGACTCGACAGTCTGTAACGAAGCGCCACGAGGGGACACTGAGGTTGTCGGGATTATGGCCAAGGAACTCCTTGTTTACAGACGTAAGCGATACCCGACCGTCTCGGTGGCGGAAAATATGCCCTGGACTCGGACAATCAAATCGAGAGGCTCCATAGAAGATCACCTTTGCTGTCGTATGTGGGCCAGGGCAAGTTGGAGGTTTAATGGGCGGTACCATGGTGGTTGAGCTCACTCCACAAAAGTGCCGGGGCGGGAGTAAATTCTCTTGGACTGAATGATTGTTCCTGATGGGCCATGCGCTTCACGCCAAACCAGCAGAAAACGCGATTGGCGTGACTGCCGCTCTCTGGAAATCCGGAGCAGGCCGCAAGGTCAAACTGAAAAGGCCGGGCACCACGGTATCCAGGCAAGAGGAGGGGTTAGTGCCCCCTCACTGGGGATCTTTTTTGCAAACAAGACGACACTGGAAGCAAGAGAACTTAGCGGTGAGCTGATTCCGCTACTGATTTCCCAAGAAGTCCACGTGCACGTTCAAGCGAAACCCGTTCGTTGGAAACAAATCTTCTTCGTGCCGGTAGTTCGAACGTGCCGGTTTCTGCACAAGCCATTCAACGAGGTTTAAGGCCTGCGC
>JALYXI010000050.1 GCA_030947245.1 Acidobacteriota bacterium | reverse complement strand
GCTCCGCGAGTTTGGATATCGTGTGGAGTCCGGCGCACCCGCCAGTTTCGACGATGCACACCTGCCGTCCGACTGCGGCTGGAGCCTTCTCCGGTAACTCCAGAGCAGGAGTGCCCATTTAGAAGTTTTGGATGGGCGGGAAAATAGTCAAAAGGTTAACCGCTGCGGGCGCTATCGGGTACGGGCGATTCCGGAACGGCCAGAACAGGAATCAAGCCGTCCGCATAGCCGATGTCGAACAACATGCCTTCGGACACGACGCCGCACAATTTACGTGGCGCTAAGTTCACCACAAATAGCGCCTGCTTGCCTTCGATCTCGCCAGGGTCGGTGCGTTCCTTTTTCAGCCCGCTACGATCATGCGGCTATGGTCTCCGAAGCGCACGCGCAACTGCACGAGCTTGTCTGAGCCGGCCACATCGGAGAGGCTTCAATGGTCCCGACCCGGATGTCGACTTGCTCCAAGAGCTTCGGGTCGATCAGTGATTTCACAGGTGCGGGGTTCATGCGGCCAGTGTGGCACGGGATGCCCAAGCCGGAGTCCTCTAATATGAATGATGCACTTAGCTCAAATTAATGTTGCGCGTCTGATCGCTCCGCTAGATGATCCGAAAATTTGAGGCGCTGAAGGCATTCACCTACAGGTCCCAACATCTGCATGTTTTCCGCGATAGGAAAAATGGTTTGAGAAAATGGACCTTCCTCACTATTGCTTGTGGTGGGTTCCCGCTGACCACCATCCGACCGTCGCGGAAGGCCGGACCCGGCTGGGGCATTATCAGCGTCATGGGTCGACACCGGAAGCATTTTGGCTTTGTGAGTGGCATCCGGCGCCAACGGTAGAGCAAGTCTGCGCTTAACGAGCCATTCGTAGACAGGCCGCGATCCGCAAATCTTCACGAGGCATTCCGGCAGAGCTTTCCGGTAGGGCTTCGGCATCCCGCCCTTTCTGCCGCTATTATCAAGAGTAGTTTCACATGTTGCTTCTTGCCGTGCTTTTTCTTGCTGCCGAAGTTCCGGATCAGCTTCTGCAACGCGCTATCTCCGAGCACCAGAAAGGCGAGCTTCCAGCGGCCATTCGCGATTACCGGGCGTATCTGAAGGCGCGGCCCGGTTCCCCAGGAGTGCTTTCGAATCTGGGCGCCGCGCTGGCGAAGACGGGCGATTATGCCGCCGCGATTGAAGATTACACGCGAGCTTTGGAGAAAGCGGAGAACCCGCAAGTTCGATTAAACCTGGCGCTCGCGTTATATAAAACGGCGCAGATTGGACGCGCGGCGGAGGAGATCGAGAAGGTGATGGCCGTTCAGCCCGGGAACCAACAGGCGTTGCTGCTGCTTGCCGATTGTTACCTGCGCGAAGGCGAGAATAAGAAAGTAATTGAGTTGTTGACGCACTTTCAGGGCGCGCGCGCCGACGATTTGAGCGTGCCGTATCTTTTGGGCACGGCTCTGATTCGCGACAACCAGGTTGGGCGAGGCCAAGTAATTATCGAGCGTATTCTGAAGCAGGGGGATACCGCGGAAGCGCGGTTGCTGCTGGGAATGACGAAGATGCAGGGCAACGATTACGCCGGCGCCCGTGAGGATTTAGCGAAAGCGGTTGAGTTAAACCCGCAATTGCCGGACGTGTACTCCTACTACGGGCTGGCCCTGGTTACGACGGGCGACACGGCACAGGCCGCGGAAGCGTTTCGCCATGAGCTGCAAACCAACCCGAACGACTACGGCGCGAATCTGCAACTTGGAGCGCTGGCCCGCCAGGAGCAGAAGTTCGATGAAGCACGCGCTTATTTCAAGCGCGCTTTGCTGGTCCGTCCGGGGGACGCGGCGGTGCGTTACCAGCTTGCGACGATTGAGCTGGCTGAAGGCGCGGAAGAGAAGGCGGCGAAAGATCTGGAAGAGCTGGTGAAGGAATCCCCGAACTTCACTGAGGCGCATGTGAGTCTGGCGACTGTGTACTACCGGTTGAAACGCAAGACGGAGGGAGACCGGGAGCGCGCAACGGTGCTGCGGCTGAATGCGGAGGCTCAAGCGAAACAGCCGGGCGTCCATGTGAAATGACGTATGGATTGCGGCTGTGCGTGCTCTACGTGCTGTGCCTGGGGAGCGCCGTATTGAACGCCGCGGCGGTAAACTGCGAACCGTGCCACCGGGCTCAGGCGGCGGTTACGCCGATGACCCACGCGCTTGAAACCGTTGAGCAGTGCGGCATTCTGAAGAGCAACCCAAAACTGGAATTTCGCGATGGCGTTTATCTTTATTCGATTACGCGCGTGGGAAACCGAAGCTTGTATACGGTGACCGACGGCAAGGAGACGGTGGCCGCGCCGATCGGCTGGGCTCTCGGGTTAGGAGATGCGGGACAGACGTACGTGTTCGAGCGCGCCGGGAAGTTGTACGAGAGCCGCGTGAGCTATTTCAAAAAGCTTGGCGGGCTGGACCTGACGATGGGCGCGCAGACCAGGAGAGCGGCCAACTTGGATGAGGCAACCGGACGCGCGATGACTCCTGAGGGTGCGGGCGAGTGCTTTAGCTGCCATAGCACCGATGCCGTAAGCCGAGGGAAGGTACATATGGAGAGCATGATCCCAGGCCTGCAATGCGTGCGTTGCCACGCGGGAGGAGAAGCGCACGCCACCGCTGTTCAGCGCGGTATTGCCGGTGGCTCGAAGATGCAAAAGCTCAGCAAGCTGAGTACGGAAGAGATGTCGAACTTCTGCGGCCAGTGTCACCGGAAGTGGTCCGATATCGCGGCGAACGGGCCGTACGGGATAGGCAACGTCCGGTTCCAGCCGTACCGTCTGGCCAACAGCAGATGTTATGATGCGACGGACCCACGCATCAGTTGCGTGGCTTGCCATAACCCGCACCAGCCCGTTACCACGATTGCTTCGGCCTACGATTCGAAATGCCAAAGCTGTCACTTGGCGCCTGCGAAAACCTGTCCGGTTGCGAGGAAAGACTGCACGAGCTGTCACATGCCGAAGTTTGAACTGCCCGGGGCGCACTACCGGTTTACGGATCACCAGATTCGAATTGTGAGGACAGGGGAGCGGTATCCAAACTGATGAGGCTGACACGGCGGCAGTTGCTAGCATGGGCCGCGGGTTCTCCGCTTCTGCGCGCGGGTCCGAAACCTTCGGCATTGTTTGAGGAGATGCCGGCTTCGGCGACGGGCATCACCTGGACGCACCAGAACGCGATATCGAGCGAACGGTATTTGCCGGAAACGATGGGGCCGGGTTGCGCGTTTCTGGATTTCGACAACGACGGTTGGATGGACCTGTATTTGGTGAACAGCGGACCATCGGACTTCTGGACGCCCAAGGCCCCTATCCGAAACGCTCTGTATAAAAACAATCGGGATGGCACGTTTACGGATGTGACGGAAAAGGCCGGGGTGGCGGGCGGGACATTCGGGATGGGAGTGGCCGTCGCGGACTATGACAACGACGGGTTTCCGGATATCTTTATCACGGCATACGGCAGGTGCATTCTGTATCACAACAACGGAGACGGCACGTTCACGGACGTAACGGAGAAGGCCGGGGTGGCGGCATCCGGTTGGACAACGAGCGCGGTGTGGTTCGATTACGACAACGACGGCCGTTTGGACTTGTTCATCTGCAGCTTTGTCGATTACGGTACGAAGGAGCATTTCTCCTGTGGCGATAACAAGCTGGGGATGAAGTATTACTGCATTCCGCGCGTGTTCAAGGGGACGGCCAGCTTTTTGTATCACAACAACGGCGACGGAACGTTTACGCAGGTTCAGCAAGGCACCGCCATCGCTCAGGCGATGGGCAAAGGACTGGGGGTGGTGGCGACCGACGTAAACAATGACGGGCTGATGGATCTGTTTGTCGCCAACGATACGGTCCAGAACTTTCTGTTTATAAATCGAGGCCCGGACCGGCACGGGAACACGAAGTGGGAGGAGATTGCGTTGCAGGCCGAGGTGGGCTTTAGCGAGAACGGGCAGCCCAGATCCGGGATGGGCGTGGATTCAGCGGACTTGAACGGGGATGGATGGCAGGATTTGTTCGTGGCCAATGTGGACCAGGAAAAGTTTTCTGTCTACCGCAACAACAAGAACGAAACTTTTAGCGATGTCGCGCACTTACATGGAGTGGCGGAATCCACCAGGCTGCTGAGCGGGTGGGGTTTGAAGTATTTCGACTACGACAACGATGGCGCTGTCGATTTGATTCTGGCGAATGGACATCCGGACGACATGATTGAGAAGTATTCGGCTCAGGTCCGGTACAAGGAACCGCTTGTCCTCTTCCACCAGGAGAGCGGAAAGCTCCGCAACGTGACGGCGGAAGCGGGCGCGGCATTCACGCGAAGCTATCCGGCCAGGGGACTGGCCGTGGGCGATTTCAACAATGACGGACGCATTGATGTTCTGATCGGAAATAATGGCGGCCCTCCCGTTCTGCTGAAGAACTGCGCCGGTCCGCAGAACCACTGGGTGGGATTGAAACTGCGGGGCGTCACGTGCAATCGCGATGCGATCGGGGCGCGGATCCGGTGGTCGGCCGGCGGAGTGACCCGTTCGCGTCTGAAGACTAGCGGGGGGAGTTATCTCTCCTCGCATGATGTCCGGGAGGTTCTTGGCGTGGGAGTAAACACCGGAGTGGATTGGGTTGAGATCCACTGGCCCAAACCAAGCGCGAAAATGACGCGTTTGACCAAGCCTGACATCGACCGGTACATTGCCGTGACGGAACCGGGATAGGTTAGCGAGTAGCAGCCCACCTTCCCGTACAATTAGAGCAACTATGGGATTCAACCAATATCACGAACCGCCGGACGAGCTTTCACACGAGACGCGCACGTTCGCCCGCATGATCGCTTCGGTGGTCGAAGAAGCGGAAGCGATCAACTGGTACGAACAGCGCATCTCGGTAGAAAAAGACAAAGACGCGGTCGCGATCATGACCGATGCGCAAGGCGAAGAGTTCAAGCATTTCGGAATGGATCTGGAATTCCTCCTGCGCAAGAAGCCGAAGTGGCAGGCGATCCTACGGGGGATCCTCTTTCAATCGGGCGATATTGTGAAACTCGGAGAGGCCTCGGAAAAGGCCAACGACTAACTTCAGCGAGTGAGGCTGAACACGCCGCCTGCCTTCTTCAGGCGGTATCCGCCGTCCTTCTTCCGGTCCGGATTGAACTCAAAGTTCTGGAACTGGACCGAGATACCCTGCTTGGGGGAGCCGGGCCAAAGGATGGAGATCCGGGTTGGGAAATAGGCATTGTCTCTGGACTGATACGCCGAGTAAAGTGCGCGTATGCCTTCGCCGAAAGGAAGATCTTCCCGGACTTCTTTCGGGCGCCGATTGCTATCCAGAACAATTATTAGATCTTCGGCGCTGCTTTTAGCTCGAAATTCGGCGCCGTCCCGAGGATTATCCGAGTCGGCTATCAATCGAATCCAAGGCTGAGAAATCCGTTCGAATACGGCGGCAATCTGGTATTTACGAAGAAGCCGAAGGCCCGCCTCCAGATCACGGGCTTCCTGTTCCGGAAGGTTGGATTTCGCCCGGAAGGTTGGAAGAAATTCCACCTCATACGTGCTTGCCTTGCCCGCTCTCGCGCGAAAGAAGGCTTTATCCGGTATTCGGAGCAGCATCTCTAACGAGGACGCGTATTTATTTCCGTTCCGGCCCCAGATTGTCGCTTCTCCCGATGAGAGTACGGATCGGGTTTGTTTCAGGCCCGATTCACCGCCCAACGCTTGTTCGGCCTTGTCCTTCAGTTGAGTTCCCCATTCCTGTTTTTTGCTGAGAGAGGGTTTCAATTCAACTGTTACGAAACTCGTTCCATTCGGGATGATTTTCACGGCGCCGCTGAACGGAAGAAACCCTTCTTTGGATATGTCAATCGGAACTTCTCCTGGGGCAACGCCCCGGCGGATCAGCTTTCCTCCCGATGTCGCGGTTCCGCCCTTTCCGCCTAAGGCGATCAGGCACTCGGCGGGCGCGCACGTTACCTGAACCGTTCCGGTAGGATCGGGTTTGGGAATAGGGGGAGGCGGCGGCGCAGGGACAGGCGCCAGATGTTTGACTAACTCGAGCAACGAAGCTGACGCTCCAGCATCTGTCAAACGGGACAGGTTTTGGGGAGTCGAAACAAAGTCAATCCCATCCTTTTCGATCTTTCTGATCAGGGCGGCTTCCGGGTATTCCTTCTTCGCCACTTCCTGTAAGCGGCCGAGGATTCTTTCCAGCGTGAATGGCGCGGCAACAGGGGCCTTCTGCCGGTTCGGCGGGAGTCTTGCGGATTGTGTTTGTCCCGGCGAGGGATGAAGAATCAGGCACGCCATCCACCACCCGGCCAGGAATGCTCTACTCTTCAAGAGAAAGTTTCTCGCTCTCACAGGTCATTCAGTTTGCGCAATGCCTTGCGGGCCCTGGTACGCCAGACCCGCGCCGGCGAATTCTCTGGACTTAAGGCCAGTGCCTGTTGGGTTAGATCGACAAGTCCCTCCAAATTTCCCTCGTTCCATAAAGCGGGCATTCGGTCCAGAAGGCGCTGTACTTTCTCCTGATCCTGAGGAAGGAGGGGAGCCGCGGGCTGGGGAGCCGCAGCAGGGGCCTGCACGGCTGCGGCTTTATCCGCGGGAAGCTGATCCCGCGCCGCGATTTCCGTTGATTTCACGTCACTTGATTTCACATCGGGAGTGGGCCCCAGAGCCCGTTCCCAGCGCTTCTTTTCCAGATTCGCAGCATGTGCCTGCCTGGAGGCGGGAAATCGATCGGTATACGATTGCAGGTCCACTAAGTACTGTTTTATGTCATCCGTCCGTGCGTCTTCCGGTGGTTTGGTAAGCGAAAGGACCTCCCAGGCCGCATTTGGATCATCGCTCCGCCATTCACCCAGGTCAGCCAGGCGCACATACCCGGAAGCCGAAGTCCGCCTGTCCTGCACGCGCACAAATTTGTCATTGCGGGACGGAACCCGGTCCAAAATCCTAACCCACGTTCCAATTCTCAGTTCCGCGACCGGCGCACTGCCGGCAACAGGGGATTTGAGAAGCTTCGTTTCGAGCACGTTTACTTGCGCCTGAGCGAGAACTGAGCCCCGGCGCCCTGGCCGAGATTGGCTGGCGAAGAATGCGGCTGAAAGCAGGAGGACGGCGACGACAAGAGTACCAAATAGCGGAACGCCAAAAGGAGGAGGGGTTAGAAACCGGGACGGCAACTGTCTCGATGGAGGCGGTTCTGTGACCTTCACGCCGGTTATAGACTTGGCTTCGCCGCCCGGAGCCTCCGGCCCGATGGCAACAGACGTGGGCACGGCTTCCGAACCGCGCGCGTGATCCAAGCGATTCTGACATTCGCGTATTGCAGCGGCGAAACGGCTCCCGCCCGGAGCCGAAGCCAGTGCTTCCATCCGTTGCAGCAGGTGGCGGGCTTCGCTCCATTTCTCTGACACGAGAGTCAGATCGTATTGCCGGAGGAGTTCGATGAACGCCCTCGCACCGGAATGATTTTCATCGGAGCTTTCCAGGGCAGCAGCCGGGTGATCCGGTAGCCGGGGTAGATCGGCAACCCGGGGCGTCAAAGTGGAAAGCACATCGCGCTCGATCACGCGAAGGGATGCCGCGAACTCCAGCGCGGTTTGTGGCCGGTCCCCAGGCGATTTGCATAGAGCTCTGTTCAGCAGCTTTTCGAGCGACGGCGGCAACAGCGGATCATGTTCCAGGAGGCTGCCGGGCGAGTCCTCAAGGATCCGGCGAGGAATAAACGCACCCTGGAACGGATGGGTGTTGACCAGAAATTCATAGAAGACCAGGGCAGCCGAAAAGAGGTCTGAACGAACGTCGCACGAATCGTTCATAATCTGTTCGGGAGCGAGATAGTTCAGAGCTTCCGCATTGCGGGCGCCTCCGGCAAGCCGTATCCCGAGACCAGTGATTTTGAGTTGCTGCCGTTCGTCGATAAAAAAGGAACCGGGCGTGATGGCGCCGTGGACAACACCGTTCTTGTGTGCGTGCGCCAAGCCGTCACAAGCTTGGGCGAGGAGGTTCAACTTCCGGACAAGGGAGAGCGGACGCCGGTCACGGATATAGGCTCGCATGGCCGCTCCGGCCAACAACTCCAGGACTACGAAGGAGCCGGCTGTGGATTTGCCCAACTCGTAGACAATCGCGATATTGGGATGGAGCCATTCGGGAGCAGGCTGCCCGTCCGAGGAAAACAGGCCCAGCAACCGGGAAGAGATCCGGGCATTCCCGTCCAGAGTTCTTATCGCGACTTCTCTTCCGAGCACGGTGTCACGGCCCCGGTAAACGGTCCCCGTGGATCCTTTGCCCAGTTGCTCATAAGTTTCGTACCTGCCGGCTAGCATACGAGATTTGCCCCGGGGGGCTGCCCTCAATCTTACTTGAATCGGCTGGATGCCGTGTTGCGGGCCTTGGCCCCGGAAGATTGAAGCGAACGCTAATCGGTTGCGGCGGCTCTTTCGATCGGTACTGTGATGTGAAGAGCCCGGCGCACCACGGACAGCAACTCCTCCGGGGTAAATGGTTTGCCCAGAAGCTCATGGCCTTCGAGAGCAGGGCCGAACTGCTCCTTGTGATCTGTCTTGTATCCGGTCATGTACACAATCGGAATTTTAGGATCGTAGGCGAGAATCGCGAGGGCCAATTCGATTCCTGTGCTCTGCGGCATAATGATGTCGGTCAAGACAAGCTTGATTTCCCGCTTGCGCTTGCCGTAGGTTCGCAAAGCTTCTTCTCCGGAACTGGCTCCAATCGCGTGAATGCCGCCACGGTTCAGAGTCATCGCCGTGTATTGCAACACTTCAGGGTCATCGTCGACCACCAGAACTGTTTTCACAAGCGGAATCCTCCCGCATCCATTATAGAGACAATGAATGCGATCGCTTCAATGCGAACAGTCTTTTCAATTGTTGCAGCGATTCGCGGATTGAACCCATGGCAACATTATGGCTTGCCATGGAATAGGTAATGGGGACTTCCGCGACATTTAAGTTGAAACAATAGGCCTTCATTTCTGTTTGAAAAAAGGGGCCGCGGGAGAAAATTCCTTTCTTTAGAATTCTTTCCAAAACGTCGCGGCGAAAGAGTTGAAAGCCGCTCGTCATGTCACTGAGCTTCGTTCTGAGCACCAGATTGGTCAACACAGTCCCGCCCCGGCTGAGGACTTTCCGCTTGGCCGAACTGCCCTCAATGCTGCCACCGGAAGCGAACCGGGTTGCGAATACGCAATCGTAGCCGCGCGCCATCTTGTCGAAGAATTGCGGAATATCGGCAGGCCGATGACTGAAACCCGCGTCGATTTCCAGAATCCAGTCAGCGCCGGAAGCCAGCGCTTCCCGGTACCCGCGTACGTAGGCATCCACCACGCAGCGATTGTCCGGAGCCCAGACCGGCTTCAACCGGCTGTCCGTTCGGGAGTAGGACCGCAACAGATCGAGCGTGTTGTCCTTACTCACCCGATCGAGAACCACAAACAGCTCCACGGAGCGGAATCCCTCGCAACGATCCAGAACCTGGCCTACAAATTCAACGGCCGAGCCGGACTCATTCGCCATCGGGCAGACGATCGCAAGCGCAATACTCTCGCGTGGAATAAGGGTTTGAGATAGCTCTGCCATTCCGTGGAGACGAGTTGCCGAAGGACGGGACCGACTGACAGTATACCAGCGATCATGTTACCTTCGAACGTGCTCAAGTTCCTGACCGGAGTGATCAGCGGCGTCATTCTTTGCGTGATCGTCGCTGTGATCGGCTTCTTTGCCATCGTCTATTCCTTCGGGCGGAATCGGGACAAGCCCGTTGCCGTTGCGGATGGTTCGACGTTGGTGATGCGGCTGGAGGGTGACGTGCCGGAGCGCCCTCCCGTCGATT
Organism: Acidobacteriota bacterium; assembly: GCA_030947245.1. Lineage (GTDB taxonomy): Bacteria > Acidobacteriota > Terriglobia > Bryobacterales > Bryobacteraceae > JALYXI01. The sequence goes on along the minus strand of JALYXI010000050.1, from coordinate 2,120 downwards.
ACAATATTCCCATTTTTGGCAGGAAATCACCTATGACGGTGGAAGTTGTCTGGTCCACCTTGCGAAAAGCCGCGGCGGATTCCCGTGTCAAAGCGATTGTATTTGAGCCGGCTAACCCCCACATCGGATGGGGCAAACTTCAGGAATTGCACGCGGATCTGGAACAGTTCCGAAAATCCGGCAAACCGATTTATGCCTATCTAAAAGCACCCGGATTAAAGGATTATTACTTAGCGACCGCTGCAACGCGTATTTATCTTTCTCCGGAAGATCTCTTGAACCTGAAGGGAATTCGTTTCGAGATGATGTATTTCCGGCATACTCTCGACAAACTCGGCGTGCAGGTGGATGTTGAACACGCGGGCAAATACAAAGACTTCGGGGATATGTTCACGCGCTCGTCAATGAGCCCGGAGACCCGCGAAGTCTACACCAGTGTTCTCGATAACCTCTATGGCAATCTGCTGCAAACGATCGCCGCCGGCCGGAAGAAATCCGTTGAGGAGGTGAAGGCCATCATCGACGAGGGCCCGTTTATTTCTTCCCAGGCACTTGCGAAAGGCTTGGTGGATTACGTGAAATTCCAGGATCAGATGTATGGCGACCTAAAAAATACTCTGAAGAGCGGCGAGATCAAGAAGCTATCGGCACGTGATTATGAGACCGCCCCGATAGCCGGATTGAGCGGCAAGCAAAGAATCGCGTTTGTTACCGCGGAAGGCGAGATTACGCGCGGGGACCCGGAGAGTTCCGCCGAGGCTACCGGGATCGAGAGCGAACATTTCAATCAGATCCTACGCCGGATCCAAAACGATTCGTCCATCAAGGGCGTGATTGTCCGCATCGATTCACCGGGCGGCGAAAGTTCCGCTTCCGACGACATGTGGCGCGAGATGAACCAGCTCAGCAGAAAGAAGCCGATGGTGATCTCGATGTCGGATACGGCGGCTTCGGGAGGGTATTTCATGGCTATGACGGGGGACCCGATTATCGCTTACCCCGGTACGCTGACCGGCTCCATCGGGGTAGTTTTTGGAAAGCCCAATCTGCACGGGTTATACGACAAGCTGGGAATCGACAAAGAATCATTGAGCCGCGGACGTTTTGCGAACATCGATTCCGATTACCAACCACTGAGCGAGGCGGGGCGGCAAAAATTGCGGGAAGGCATCGACGACGAGTACAGAGCATTCGTGACCAAGGTGGCCGCGGCACGCAAGAAGAAGTTCGAGGAGATTGAGCCGCTTGCCCAAGGGCGGGTATGGCTGGGGGACCAGGCGAAGCAGAACGGGCTTGTGGATGAGCTTGGGGGTATTGACCGGGCGGTTGAGCTGATCAAGCGCAAGGCCAATCTGCCCGCGAAAGAAAACGTGTCGCTTGTCGTTTATCCGCCCAAGCGCAGTATCTTCGACATTCTGTTTGCGCAACAAACCCCTGAAGCCGTTTTAGACAGCCGCATTTCCGCTGTGCCTGGATTACGCGATGCGCACGTAAAAATCTGGATGCGGGGCGGCATGCTCCGGATGATGCCATTCTCCCCAAGCTTTCACTAGATTTATTTGGCGGGGCCGAAGTAGATTGAGTTGAAGAGCAGTTTATAGGTTCCGTGCGGTTGGCCGCGAAACGCAGCCTCCGCCCCGAGCAGAAATAGTTTGCCTTCTCCAACAGGCGTCTCCGCCACCGAAACTGTATTTTCCAGGTAACCTTGGCCCCATGCCCAACCGCTCCGTAGCGGAGTGGCGGAGGAAAACCAGGCTACCGGCTTCAACCCTTTGGCTTCGGCATCGGGAGCCATTCGGAACACGGGGCTATTTTCGAAGAACATGTCGACTTTGTCCGGCATGCCATAGGCAACCGGATTCGTATTGTCCACGCTGGCTTGCAGCACACTGCCGGGAACAAAAAATTTTTCCCGGGAGAGCGGCCTTTCCCGCCCATCGGGAGATTTTTCGACGAGCGCATTTTTTAAGGGCAATCCGAAGAACTCCGCAAGGTTCGTCGATTCTCCAATGGCCACGATGGTTCCTCCGGAATCCGCAAATTTTCGGAGTTGCGGGATTGTCTTATCTACCGTGATTCGCCCCAGCCAAGGACGGAATTCGACGGGAATGGAGTCTGCC
>JALYXI010000042.1 GCA_030947245.1 Acidobacteriota bacterium | reverse complement strand
CATGCCTGATTGCATAATGATTCTCCCTTATACCTGCAGCCGAATTGATCAGTTGCATCTTATCAGTCAATGTTCGCTGCCGCAGGGGTTGGCAGAGGCTCACGGTGCCTGCCTACTGTTTCTTAATGTCACCAACGTAGCTCCCCAGCCTCCAGCCTCGACCGGCGCGTCTCCGAAGCGCACTACGAAAACAGTTCGCGCGAGCACTCGCCGCACCGTTTCGCGCTGCACACCGATTCCGCGGCCATGCACGATCCGCAGAGCCCGCAACCCCAACCGGAATGCTTCTTCCAAATACGCTTCCACGACGCCTTCCACATCCCTCGGCGGCACCGAATGGAGGTCGAAAACATCCGTGACCGGAATGCGGATTATGCCATCTGGGTCCGGTATCGGCTCACCATCTCCTCCATCTGGTCCTTCAGATGAAGTTTCAGTTTCTTCAGGCGGTGCTCCTCAATTTCATCGGTCACCCCCGCCACTTGCGCGTCGTACTCCTGATGCTTCCGGGCCATCGCCCGAAACTCGTCGCTGGTCTCCATCAGGTGCTTCTTGATATCTTCCGAGTCGTTTCGCTCCATGCCGAAAACCTATCACGATTGCAGCCGCATGACAATGGCGGATTCCGCCGGATGTGAATAATAACCAAACCGGATTCCCGCTTCTCTGAATCCCGCTCTCCGATAGAGCGCCCGGGCTGCCGCGTTGCTTTCCCGCACTTCCAGAAACACTTCGCGCATTGCCATAGCCCGAATCATCGCCAAAGCCAAGCCCCGCCGGCGGAACTCTGGCGCAACTGCCAGATTCAGAATCTCCGCTTCCTCCGGAGCCGTCTCGCGCCACACCAGAAATCCCGCCATTCGCCCTTCGCATTCGGCAACGTAGAGCCTGTACCCGTCCGGTTCCCACTGTGCCGCTTCCGGAACCGCCCGCTGAATCCGCGCGATTTCCGCCCAATCCTGCGGCATCCCCGTTCGCACGCGCATATGTGGGATGGTACCTGTTACGTTGAAGATCCATGCAGAGCAACGCCACAAAAAGGCGATCCTTTCTGGCGATCGGTTTCAGTTGGTTCCCGTTTTTTCATAAGCGGGATGTCACCCTGGCCGGGATCGCTTTCCATGTATTGCGGTACGGCCACAGCCGCCGCCGCTACCTGCTCATCCATGGCAATGAGAAGACCGCGCGCCAATTGCTGACAACCTGGATGTACACCCATCCCGGCGTCGCCTACCTTTCCGCCGTTCCCACCCGCAATGTCACTCTATCCGGTGGTGCAATCGACCCCAACCGTCTCTTCTCCCGCGCTGGCGCCGAACGCAGTTTTCGCGCCCTGAATCCCGCCTGGACCCCGGCGCAACTCCAGACCGCTCTCGATACGCTGGACCGCGGGCGCGAGAACCTCATCCGCCACCTGACCCCGCCTTCGGGCGGCCTCCTGGTGGCGTTACACAACAACGCGGAAGGCTACAACGTTAACGAGGAACTTCCCAACAGCGACCAAACCTCCATCAAGCAACCCGCCCGTCCGCACGAATTTTTCCTTTGCACGGACCCGGACGATTACAAAATCCTTTCCACCTCTCCGTACAATGTGGTCCTTCAGAACAAAAAGCCCACTGAAGACGATGGCTCGCTTTCCCGTCTCGCCGCCGCCCGAGGTTTCCGCTACGTCAATCTGGAAACCACGCTGGGCTATTATGAAGCGCAACTCGACCGCCTGACCTGGCTGGACCAGCACCTCTCTTGATGTGACCCAAAACTGCGCCCGCATCATCCGGCGCCAGCTCAAGATAACCTTCTAAAGATGGCCAAAATCCGCCGCGCTCTCTTGAGCGTCACAGACAAAACCGGGATTGCCGGTTTTGCTCAGGGGCTTGCCCGCCTCCAGATTGAACTCATCTCGACCGGAGGCACGGCCAAGCTTCTACGCGAATCGGGTCTAGCGGTTCGCGACGCTTCCGAACTCACGGGCTTTCCTGAAATGCTGGACGGCCGCGTTAAGACCATGCACCCCCACATCACGGGTGCGATTCTTGCCATGCGCTCGAACCCGGAACATATGGCCGCGCTCGCTCGCCACTCGATCGAACCTATCGACATGGTTGTCGTCAATCTATACGACTTCGCGAAAATTGCCGCCGACCCGGACGCGCGCCTCGAAGATCTGATTGAGAATATCGACATCGGCGGCCCAACTATGATTCGCTCCGCGGCCAAGAACTATCAGGACGTCGCCGTAATCATATCTCCCTCCGACTACGCGCCGATTCTTCAAGAGCTTCAGTCCGGCGGCGACCTTTCCAGGAACACGCTATGGAACTTGGCCGTGAAGGCTTTCGAAACCACTGCGGCCTATGACCGCGCCATCAGCAGGCGGCTCGCAGACGTGAACTCCGCTGTACTCCCTCCCGTGCTGGACCTCCAAGTCCCCAAGCGCTTCGATTTGCGGTACGGGGAGAACCCCCATCAATCCGCAGCCCTCTATAGCAGCGCAACAGGGGGAATCGCCGGGGCCGAACAGCTTCATGGAAAGGAACTTTCCTACAATAACCTGGTTGATCTTGACGCCGCCTGGCAGCTCATTCGCGAGTTCACCTCTCCGGCCACCGCCATCATCAAGCACACCAACCCGTGTGGCTGCGCGGAGCAGACAACCCTTGCCGAAAGCTATCGCCTCGCTCTCGAATGCGACCCCGTCTCCGCTTTCGGCAGCGTGATCGGGTTCAATCGCCCGGTTGACGCCGCCACGGCCACTCTGGCTTCCCAGCTATTTGTCGAAGCGATCGCCGCCCCGGATTACGAACCCGGAGCCCTCGCCATCCTCAGAGCCAAGAAGAACATCCGCCTCCTTCGGGTTACCAGCCATCCTGACGCATTCGTCGTTCGCAGCATTGAAGGCGGCTTTCTTGCCCAGACTTCCGACACGCACCAGCTTGCTCCTCGCTCCGCCGCGGTGAAAACACGCCGCGCTCCCACTCCCGAGGAATGGAATGCCCTCGATTTCGCATGGAAAGTAGCCAAGCACGTCAAGTCGAATGCAATCGTTTATGCCCGGCCCGGCCAGATCGTGGCGGTCGGCGCAGGCCAGATGAGCCGCGTCGATTCCGTCAAAGTCGGAGCGTCCCGCGCACGCCTGCCTTTAACGGGGTCCGTCATCGGTTCGGACGCCTTTTTCCCGTTTCCCGACGGCCTGGAGGAAGCCGCCATGAACGGCATCACTGCCGCGATTCAACCCGGCGGATCGGTCAAAGACGCGGAAGTGATTGCCGCGGCGGACCGCCTGAATCTTGCCATGGTTTTTACAGGAATTCGTCATTTTCGTCACTAATTCAGTAAAATGAAGAGGCGAATGCCTTCCTGGAAACGGATCGAGATCTTTTCTCTCCTGCTTGCCACCTGTATTTTGATTGTCACCGGGCTCAGTGCACTGGATGACTGGAACGCTTTCCGGACCAATCGGGCCGCAGTGAACCGCTCCCGCGAGATTCTCCAAGCAGCGAACAGCCTTCAATCGGCGTTTAAGGACGCCGAAACCGGCCAACGCGGATATCTGCTCACTCAGAACCCACGCTATCTGGAGCCGTACCGGAAGGCTGCGGTTGAAATCCCGGGTTATTTCTCAAACTTGAAGCGATCCATTGGGCTTGATCCAGTGTGGCAGGCGGATCTCAAATTATTGGACTCGGCTATTCCGAATAAATTGGCGGAACTGAATCAGACGATCGAAACCCGCAATCGCGCCAGCTTGCAAGCCGCCATCGGCCTCGTGATGACCGACCGCGGTCAGCGGCACATGGAAGTGATTCGGGCCGTAACTGACCGGATGATCGCCACCGAGTACTGGGTGATAGCCCAGCGTTCCAGCGTCGCTGAGGACCGCGTCAACCGTAGCTGGATGATAGATGCTTTGGCAAATGTAGTCCTCCTGGCGCTACTGGTTCTATCGGCTGTCACGATTCACCGCAACTCGAAGAAACGCGAAGAGCTGATTGCCCTTCTGCAGGATGACGAACAGCGGCTCCGCGACCTGGGCCAGAAAGCGAGTGACTCGGAAGAGCGGATGCGCAACATCCTCGAAAGCATTGCCGACGGGTTCGTTTCGTTCGACAGAGACTTCCGCATCACGTACGTGAATGCCGCCGCGGAGCGCATCTTCGCTTCTCCGAAGGGCGAACTTCTGGGCAAAGATTTTCTCTCCGAATTTCCGGATGAAGCAGTCAGGGAGATTGAACAACGCTACCGTCAGGTGATTGCCGACCGGATCCCGCTTACTTTCGAACTGTTCTCCCCGAACCGCGATAGCTGGTGGGAGGAGAGTATCTATCCGGCGACACACGGCGGCCTATCCGTATATTTTCGCGATGTCACGGAACGCAAGCGCCTGGAGGAACGTGGCCGCCACACCCAGAAGCTTGAGAGCCTGGGAGTCCTGGCGGGAGGCATAGCCCATGATTTCAACAATCTACTAACCGCCATCCTGGGTGGCGCCAGTCTGCTCCAGGACGAATTACCGGCGGATTCACCCTCCCTGGAGCATGTCCGGATCGTTCTCAGCGCCAGCGAACGCGCTGCCCAGCTGACCCGCCAAATGCTCGCGTATTCCGGCCGCGGCCGTTTCGTGGTCGAACAGCTCGATCTTTCCCAACAGGTCCGCGAAATTACGGCCCTGTTGGAAAGCTCCGTCACCCGGGATGTCGAACTCTTGCTCAGCTTGGAAACTCAAGGCATCCTAGTGGAAGCGGATTGCGGCCAGATTCAGCAACTGGTGATGAACCTGGTCCTGAACGGAGCCGAAGCAATTGAGGGACATGGTGGGACCGTGGTCGTCTCGACGCGCCTTCAGGACCTTGATGCCGATTACGTCCGCGACAATATGGCCGGCGACAACGTCGTTCCCGGCACGTACATCCTACTTGAAGTGCACGACACCGGCAAAGGCATGGATGCCGAAACTCTGAGCCGCATTTTCGATCCGTTCTTCACGACCAAGTTCACGGGCCGCGGCCTGGGTCTCGCTGCGGTCATCGGCATTGTTCGCGGGCATCGGGGCGCCATCAAGGTCTACAGCCATGTAGGGCAGGGAACCACGTTCAAGGTCTTCTTCCCCGTTGCGGCGCAACAGAAATTGAGCCGTCTTGCTGAAGCGTCTCCCAAAGATTTGCAGGGGCACGAAACGGTACTGATCGTCGATGACGAAGAGGTGGTTCAGCGCATGGCGCTTGCCACCCTGGAGAAGTACGGCTACCGCGTGCTGCAAGCGCGCAATGGGAAAGAGGCGGTTGATATCTTCGAAAAAGACTCCTCCGCCATCTCGCTGGTTCTGCTGGATATGACGATGCCTGTCATGAGCGGGGAGGAGACTCTCCACCGGCTGTCGGCAATTCGCCCGGACGTCCTTGTGATTGCCTCCAGCGGCTACAACGAGGTGGAAGCGCTCCGCCGTTTTGGACGAGGCGTGCGCGGTTTTCTCCAGAAGCCCTACCGCGCGGCGCAACTCGCCGAGAAAGTGAAGGCCAGCCTTTCCCTGCGCGATTCCGCAGTACGATAACAAAGCTTCATGAAGAAAACCTTTTACGGCTGGTGGATTGTTGTCGCCGCGTTCTGCACCTTCGGATTCTCCGTCGGAATTCCTTACTACAACGCGCCTTTCTTCTTCGATTACTATAAACGCGATTTTGGGTGGCCCACACACGATGTCACTTTAGGCTTTCCCCTGGCCGCGTTGCTGACCCTGTGGGTGGGCCCGGTTCTGATTCCGCGCTTCAGCCAGCGGAAGCTGATACTGGCCGGCACCTTCCTCACCTTCCTCGCATTTCTCGGCTTCAGTAAGATGGCCGGCAGTCTTGCTGTCTACTACGGCCTGTATTTTGTTTACACCATGGGCTATATTCTCAGCGGGCCGATTCCCCATCAGGTGATTATTTCTCACTGGTTCAAGAAGAACCGCGGCACGGCGATGGGAATCGTCTATGTTGGTGTCGGCGTTTTTGGCGCACTGGGGACCCAGATGGTGAAGTGGCTGACCAACAGCTACGATTACCGGACCGCCCTGCTCGCTATCGGTGTCCTGATGTTTCTCGCGTGGCCGATTGCCCTGTTCGTGCTTCGCGACCGGCCGGAGGAAATGGGCCTTCACGCCGATGGCGCCGCCACCCCGCCCGCGCATTCCAGCCTGCAGACCCGCAGCCTTGGTTACCTGATGCGCCAGGGCGCCTTCTGGCTGCTCCTCTGCGGCAGCATCTGTTCCATCGGAGCGATCGGCAGCATCAACTTTCACATGAAGCTGGTCTTCAAAGACCAGGGATTCCTGGATCAGGTTGCCTTGAACGACGTGTGGTCCACCGCCCAATTCTGGATCCTGATCTCCAGCATCGCCGGACGCCTTTTAATCGGCAAGCTTTCCGACATGTTCCCGATGAAGTACGTGATGACGGCCACTTACTTTGTAGTGGCGGGAGCCATCCCGCTGCTGTTTACCGTCAAGCCGGCCGATACCGTCATGACCTACGTTTTCGCCATCGTGTTCGGTTTCGCCATGGGCGCCGACTATATGCTGATCCCGCTTATGGCCGCGAAACAGTTCGGCGTCAACTCGCTCGCGCGCTCCATGGCGGTGATCCTGCCCGTCAACACCATCGGGCAGACGTGGATCCCGCAGGCAGTCAGCTACCTGCGCGAACACTTCGGCAACTACACCGCTGCGATGGGCTTTGTCCTTGCGATTGCCATGCTGGGAGCGATCGCCATCGCGCTTCTTCCGAAACAGGGCGCCGAGGACGCCGCTTAACCTGCAGCAGCTTAACGCGCCGCTGGCTAACGCACGGCATTACTGCCGCACGTTCTCAGTCTCGCGGAGCCATTCCGGCCTCTTCAATACTTCGCGCGGCTTCGATCCGTCGGGCGGTCCGATGATGCCGTCCCGGTACATCATATCGAGTATGCGGGCGGCCCGTCCATAGCCCAGCCGCAGCCTCCGTTGCAGAGTGGAAGTGGAGGCCTTGCCCATTTCCAACACCACCCGGAGCGCCTCTTCATACATCGGGTCTTGCTCACCCATCGGCTCATCTTCTGCCGGCTCGTCTCCTTCGGGAGGAGCGATCAGGAAGCTCTGGTCGTATTCGGGTTGCGCCTGCGCCTTCCAGAAATCGACCACCAGGTTGATCTCCGATTCTGTAACAAACGCTCCGTGCACCCGGGTAAAGCGGCTGCTCCCGGGCGGCAGAAACAGCATGTCGCCCTTGCCCAGCAGGTGCTCCGCGCCCATGCTGTCCAGAATAGTTCGAGAATCGACGCGGGTCGCCACGCGGAAGCTGATGCGCGCCGGAAAGTTTGCCTTGATCAACCCGGTGATGACATCGACGCTCGGCCGTTGCGTCGCCAGCACCAGGTGCATTCCCACGGCGCGGGCCATCTGCGCGAGGCGTGTCACACTCTCTTCCACGTTCCGGCCTTCCAGCATCATCAGGTCAGCCAGTTCGTCGATCAGAATGAGAATGAATGGCAGCGGCTTTAACTCTTCTTCCAGGGGATTATCCGTGAAAAGAGTGGGCGTCTCCTGAAGCTTGCGGACCTTCTTGTTGAATTGATCGATGTTCCTCGCGCCGTGCTCCGCCAGGAGCCGCAGCCGCCGTTCCATCTCCAGCACCGCATTCTTGAGCGCAATCGTCGCCTTGCGCGGATCGGTAATCACCGGTGTCAGAAGATGCGGAATGCCTTCATACATCCCGAGCTCGACCCGCTTCGGATCCACCAGGATCATGCGCACATCGTCCGGTGTCGATTTGTAAAGAATCGACATCACAAGTGAATTAATCATGACGCTTTTGCCCGAGCCGGTAGATCCGGCGATCAGAAGGTGGGGCATGGTCTCGAGTGAAGCTACTTTGATGCGGCCGTTCACATCCTTGCCCATGGAGATGGTCATGTGAGAGGGCGAACTCGAAAACTCCTCGGATTCCAGGATGGTGCGCAACGCAATCACTTCACGGCGGGTATTCGGGACTTCAATTCCCACAGTCGGTTTCCCCGGGATGCGCTCGATGATGATCGATTCCGCCTGCAAGCCCAGGCAAAGATCTTCGTTCAACGTCGTGATCCGGCTGTACTTGATTCCGGCTTCCGGCTTGAACTCAAAAGTGGTTACCACCGGGCCTGGATTGATCTGCACCACGGAGCCGAGCACGTTGAACTCTTCGTACTTGGATTTGATCGCGGCCGCCGTGATTTTCAGTTCTTGCTCATCGAATGCGCTTCGCGCCTGCGGTTCGTT
>JALYXI010000479.1 GCA_030947245.1 Acidobacteriota bacterium | reverse complement strand
TTCCGGACGCGGATTACCGGAGGACATTCAACCTGGGGATCGGGATGATCTTCGCGGTCCCGCAGGCGGAGGCGGGCCGGGCGGTTCGAATCTTGAAGCGGCAGGGTGAGAAGGCGATCCTATTAGGGGAAGTGATTGCGCAGAAGCGGGGGCGGGTACGCGTGGAGTACCGGTGACGCGGCTGGGAATTCTGCTGTCCGGGCGCGGGTCGAACTTTGAAGCAATTGCGAATGCGATTGCGGAAGGCACGCTGGACGCGGAGATTGCGGTGGTGATAAGCAATCGGGCCGGAGCGCCGGGGTTGGAAGCGGCGCGGAAGCGTGGATTGGCCGCTCTCGCGATTCCGGCCGAAGGACGCGAGCGGGAAGCTTATGACGGCGTGGTGGTAGGCGTCCTGCGGGAACACGGGGTGGAGTTGGTGTGTCTTGCCGGTTACATGCGATTGCTAAGCAGAGTCTTTATAGACGCGTTTCCGGGGCGGATCTTGAACATTCATCCTTCGCTGCTTCCGGCTTTTCCGGGGATGGACGCGCAGAAGCAGGCACTGGACCGTGGGGTGAAGATCGCCGGATGTACGGTTCATCTTGTGAATGAACAGATGGATGCGGGCCCGATTCTGCTGCAGGCGGCTGTGCCGGTGGAAACCGGCGACACCGTGGAAACACTCTCGGCGCGGATTTTACGGGAGGAACACCGGCTGTATCCGGAGGCTGTGCGGATGGTAATTTCAGGAACGAGGCCAGGTGTGAAAATCCAACCTCAGTAGTACAAATGTGCAGAAATGTGCAGAAAAACGAGTTTCTCTTAGTGCACATCGGGAGGGCGATCGAGATATTCGATCCAGCCGTCCATCATTTCCATCTCGCTCGCTTCACCCCAGCGGACAACCTGGGTGGGGTTCGGATTGAGCGGATTATTGGGTGAATTATCAAAATGGGAGAGGATGGCGAGGCGGGTACCTTTAGGTATGTACTTCGGTTCGGCCAGGCGGTAGGTGATTTGCCAATTGAAGTTGTAATGCGGAACGAACAGCAGCGTTTCCCGCTTGCCATCGGGATAAGTGACATCGAAGCGGGCGTCCTTGCCGCGAAGGTGCATATGCGGCGTCAAGCTGGTGATGTACATGTCCTGCTTGAAGGTGTGGCACTCGGATACCGCGACATTGGGATCGCCCGCGGGCAGGCGGAAGAAAAAGTTTGAAAGATCGACGCGCTTGGCGGGCTGCGTGGGCGGCTGCTTCGCGAAGATAAGGCCGACGCTGGTTTCGTCTACTTCGGGCTTTCCGGTGGAGTGAGAATAGTGAAGCTGGAAGACGAGATTGGAGCCCGCGGGGATACGCCGAGCGGTTCCGGCGGGATAAATGTCGGCTTCGCGGCCGGGCAAGTACGAGCCCAACATGCCCCAGGAGCCGAAGTTGGCATCGTTCGGCTTCGCGCCGGGCCAGTAGGAGTTATCGTCCACTACACAGCCGTCATCGATGACCGGGGCTTCGGGGCGAATCCAGGCTAATTTCGCTTCGTGCACCACCAGCCATTTGCGGTACTCCGCTTGGGCGTCCGGCGCAGATTTTGAGCTTGGGGGTTGGACTACGGAAACGTGCCCGTGATGAACCACTTTGCGATTGCCGGGCCGGAGTTCGACCGCGGTAACCCACCGGTCTTCGGTGAAGTTGGTCGGCACGGTGAAATTCTCGTATTCGTCCGGACCTTTGGCCGTAAGTTCATGCGGAGGGATGGAAATGATGGCGTCGGGTTTGCCGATTTTCCAATCGGTGGAGTAAACGGGAGCCGGGGGGAGGCGGGTGGGATCACCCTGCAGCTTGCCACCGTCGACCCAGGCTTTGATGGTGGCGATTTGAGCGCCGGTGAGACTGGAATCGTTTGAGAACTTACCATAGTGGGGGTCCGCTTTCCAGGGGGGCATGGCGCGGGTGAGAACCGATTCGCGAATGGCGGCGGCCCACGGCTTTACCTGTTCATAGGTAACCAAGGGCATGGGGGCGAGATCGTTCGCGTGATGGCAGACGGTGCAGTGACTGTAAAGAATGGGAGCGACATCAGCAGTGAAGGTGGGCTGGGCAAGAGCGGGGACGGCGGCGAGAAGGGCGAAGAAGAAATTCTTCATTCCGACGTAAGTTTATCAGGTTCCTATAAATCTAGATTTCCAGGAAATGCCTCCAAGCGCAGACGGCGCGGAGATTGTACTTCTGAAGCGCGCGCAGGCCATTCCGGGCGGCTTTGCGGTCGCGGAGTAAACGCAGGCCGGTTTGGGCTATGTGGTCCACATCGTCCACCCGTGCTTTCCAGTTACCGGGCGCCCATTCAATCGCTTCGGAAACTACGGAGGGAACTCCTTCCGCAATGCCGTCCGCGGTGACCACGTTGAAGGTTTCGGTGTAACTCGGCTGAAGCAGGAGGTGCATGCACCGGACGGTTTGCCGGAATTGCGGCCAGGTTTGCCAGCCGGTTTCGACCACTTTGAAATGTGGCAGGCCCGCCGTCATTTGCAGGATGGCATCGGCGAGCGGCCCGGCATCTTCACTGCGGCCGCTGGACATCCAGAGTTCGGTGTTGGATCGCAACGTGGAGGCAATTTGAACGGCGGCTCCCGCGGCGGTCATGAAATTCTTGAGCTGCCGCGAAGCCCCGAAAGCGCCGATGCGCAGTGTTCCCGCGCGGAAGGGGGCGCGCGCCGCGGTTTGGGCATCGCCCAGGTAATAAAGGTTAGGCAACCAGGTGGAAGGGACGCCGTAGGCATCGGTCATCCACTTGGCGAGCCGTTCGCTATTCGCGGCTATGCGGAAGTTCCACGTTTGGCGTTCCAGGTCCGCGCCTTCACGCACCAGCCGCATGGCGCATGGGTCAGCCTGAAGAAAGCCGAGATTGGAGTGGCAGTTGACGGCGAAGCAAGTTTCAGGGTGCGTGGCGGCGAGCCCGGCCATTTCGAGAGTAGGGATCCAGGGGGCGGAGATGACGACGTGGGTGGCGGGACTTCCGGCCTGGCAAACGGCGCGAAGACGGTCGTTCAGTTCCGCGGCGGTTCCGACGGCCCACACTTCCGCCGCTACCCCGGCTGCGCGCAGAGTTTTTGCGCTGGTGATGGCGGTGACTCCGAGACCGATGTGACTGATGTGCCGGTTGGCGGCGAAGTTTTTGTAAGCGAGGATCACGCGATGAGAATGCACAGTGGGCCCTTCCGCTATGAAGGTAAAGCCCAATTTCCGGGGAATGGCGCCCGGCGAAGTGCAAGTGCAGCAACGGAGAGCAGATATAAATGTCGGTGGCGCGTGACGCGCTGTGTTAAGACGCTGTGTCAAGATGCCGCATGCGGATGCGAGTGAACCGGAAGCGCGTTGTTCTTCTTGCGGCCGTTTGGTCCGCTTTTTTCTTGCGCGGGTTGTTCTACTGCGTGCAACAGCCTATGTGGGAAGGCTACGACGAGTGGGCGCACTTCGCTTATGTTCAGCACATCGCGGAAACCGGCACGCTCCCGTTAAGGACCGAGGCAATCTCTATGCAGGTGCAGCAGTCCCTGCAACTTGCGCCGTTGTCGCGATGGCAGCCGAAGCGGTTCCCGGAGCGCTTACCCACGATTCATTTTGGAGGTTGGCGCCCGGCGAGCGACGTGAGATGGGGAAAGAGGTCCGGCAGTTGCGCTTCGGTTCCGGGGCTGGCAGTTCGCGGGCGCCACCGATGCAATACGAGGCGCAACAACCGCCTCTTTACAAAGGCATACACGCTGGTCTTTGCCGCTATCGCCTGCCGCGGCGCTGGTTCGAATCGTACGGCATCCGCAACTTTGGAAGAAGACGGCATGGTGCGCAGTTGCCTGCGTGATAACGGGCGGGATGGGGGCATGGTGGTATTGGCGAGTGTGGAAGCTACCGGCACTCTCTCCGGCGAGCAACTTGATATCGCCGCGAAGAGTTTCAAACTTCCGGCGAAGCTATCCGCGGTTTCCCGCATGCGTTGGGGCGCAATCGCCGATAACGGAGCGTTTTCCTTTATCTGGATGGGCGGCCTGAGCTTCCTGGTAGTCCGGAGCTGGATGTATCGCGTTTTCGAATTCGCGGCTGCGCTGGCCGTCGCTGGATTGGTGGCGTATGCGATCCGGAAGTTCCGCAGGATAGGGCTCAGGCGAGGGTAACCGGGGAAGCGGCCATTCTGGTTGCGGCCTGCGTGATGAGCGCCGCGGTGGCATATCATTCTCTCGTCGCGTTTCTGGTGCAGAATGTCAACATCGCAGCCGGGTGGTATCTCTACTCCGTGGTGGCGGCTGAAATGGCTCTTCTGGGATTAGGGTTCCGGGAGATATTCGGACGAAGTTGGTCGGCGGCCGCTCTGGGGGCTATCTGCCTGTTGGTACTCACCCTGGATTTTTATACTGTCCATTTTTTACTGATGCCTTACTACACCGGCATGATTGTTCACGGCGCGTCGGGGGCATTGGAGGCCTTCCACGTTCAGAGGCTGGTTCGTGAGATGACGGTGATGTTGGAAAGATTGCCGGTGAACGCACCCGCTTGGATGCGTCCACCGGTCGCGGTGCTGTGGGCGGGTTATCTGTGTGCGACGGCTGCGCTGGCGACGGCCGTTGCCTTTTTGGCTTTCACCGGGCGGCCGAAAGGGAATCGTTGAGCAGGTTGAAGAAGCCGGATCCGGATCACCTCAACGGCCGTGACAAACTCAGCGAGATATATCCGGCGCGCTCAGAATGGCTGGAATTCTATCACATACGAGTAAGTCAATTAGGGTAATCACCTAATTGACTTACTCTTTTATACAGCAGAACATAGTAGCCGGCTCGGTATCCCTGACCGGAGGGTGCGGTAAGTCTGCTGGACAGTTTTGAATGATTTGCCCCTTGCAGCAAACAAAGTTGCTGTTCCGTTGCGTGTTTCATGTTCCCAAACTACTTTCTTC
>JALYXI010000466.1 GCA_030947245.1 Acidobacteriota bacterium | reverse complement strand
GCAGGAAAGTGCGTAGCCCGCTGTTGCTCGCAGTACCAACCCCAACCGATGCCTTCCATGTTCAGCGTGATGACAATCGGATCAGTCAGAATCGGGTCAGGCATGGATTGAGTTATTGGAACCGGATGCCCGTGTCGCCTTTCAAGCCTTTCAGGTAAAGGATTCCGCCGGGGTCCGACTTGTCTTCGCGGAGTTCTTCCGCATCGATTTCGACCCGGTAAATTCGGTTGGGCTGAAGGCCGACTATGAAGGCGTCCACGACCTCTTTCGAGGGCGTCCGGAACCGGTGGTTGGTTTTGCCGAAGAAGACCACGGCTTCGTCAAGATCGAGAGGCTCGCGCGAGACTTCGGGATTCAGCATGGTGATCTTTCCGTCCTGAAAGAGTTGCAATTGGCCATCGAAGAAGCCGAGCCAGGTGGCGGAATCCTCCCAGCTGGAGCGGACATACAGGCGGCCGAAGGTATCGTCGTGAAATACCAGCGGAACGTGATAATAGCTCAGGCCAGGCTGGTAAGGATTAGCCCAGAGCATTTCATACGGGATGCCGAAGGTTCCGCGCATCACGAAGCGGTCGTTCATGAGCCAGCCTTGCAGTACCTGGCTTTCGGGCGCATTGGCGTCGAAGGCCACCATGGCCAGTTCCGCGGCGCGGCTGACGGCGGCGGTGCGCAGGTCCGGCTCGCCCGTGCCCATTTTGGCGGGGATGCGGTATTCGCTTTCGGCGGCGGGAAAGGCCGCCGGATAGTTCGAAAGCAGGTGCCCGATCGGAAGTTCTTTGAAGTATTTCGGATCCTGCTCGCGCAGATCGGCGTTGAGATTGTCGCGCACGGCATGCAGGATTTCGTAAAAAGCGAAAGTCTGATCGAGGGGAATGGGGGCGCGGGCGTCCTTCAAATTGGCGAGCCGCTGTTTCCATGCGCGATCGAAAAAGTCTGCGATGCCTGTTTCTGAAACTTTCGGCGCGTGGCCGGCAAGCACAATCGCGGCGAGGAGGCGGGAACGCTCGTTGTCGACAGTGATGCCGGGAGCGGCAGTGAGTGCCTTCGCGAGCCGCGCCGTGAGAACGGCGGATTCGGACTGGGTGAGCAGATCCTGGCACCAATCGAAAACAAGCGCAATTTGGCGGATGTCCGTATCTTTTGCAGTTGCGGTCTTTGCGGCCCATTCAATGGCCTTGCGGCCAGAGTCGCGGTCATCGGCGATGCGGTAGTAGAGTGCGCCGGCGAAGCCCGGTTCGAGCATCGGCGCGCCGCCTTTCATGAGAAGATCGAATTGCTCCCAACGGAGAGATTTTCGCTCGCGCTCCCGCCTGAGCAGGCGCAAGCGGTTGGGCCGCAGAAAGAGGCGAGGGTGCTCTGTGTAGATAGTAAACGTTTCGACACCGGATTCGGGAGACTGCGGCCATGCACACTCACCTGCAGCAAGTGCAAAGAGGATTCCAACCAGCGACAGGAGCCGAAGCATCTGAGGCGATTGTGTCAGAGTGACACAGCCGGAGTCGAGCGAGGCCCAGTATTGGACGCGCGGGTGCACCGGCAACCCCATACTTTCAGCGGCTTGCAAAGATTGACAGTTGGCGCGAGGGTTGCTATTTCTTGAGGGAATCAAAGAAGTGCTTTCCAACCTGCCCTCTGCTGCAACGGGCTGGCGAGTTCGGTTTTAGGCTTATGGGACAACGTGCTTGCGGGAGCCGATGTGATCAGCTGTAAAAAGCCTGGGATTCGATTCGCTTGCGAGTTGCATGCAGGGGGGTTTTTTCTTGCTCTCCTTTTTACTCCTCTGCTTTACGGATTTCAACCTGCCGGGCCACCGACGTTTCGTCTGGCCATTGCGGGTTTGCAACATGGCCATGTCGCGGGATTCCTGAAAAACGTGAAGGCACGCCCCGATGTTCAGCTTGCCGCTATTTTCGACCCGGATGCTTCGCTGCTGGCCCGGTATGGCGATGCAAACGGAGTGCCCGCCGCCGCGCGATTCACGGATCTGGACACGATGCTGACGCGGGTGAAGCCCGATGCCGTAGCGACGTTTACCAGCACGGCCGGGCACACCGCAGTGGTTGTGGCATGTGCCCATCGAAGCGTCCCGGTGATGATGGAGAAGCCGCTTGCCACCAATTCAGCCGACGCGGTTCGGATGGAAACTGCTGCCCGGCAGAGCGGAATCCCGGTAATCGTGAATTACGAGACTACTTGGTACCAGAGCCATGGAGCGATATGGGATCTGGTGAAGACGCAAGGGGCAATCGGTCAGATCCGGCGCATCGTGGCGATGGATGGTCATCAAGGTCCGAAGGAGATTCATGTGCAGCCCGAATTTCTCGCCTGGCTCACGGACCAGGTTCAGAATGGGGCGGGCGCCTTGTTCGATTTCGGCTGCTATGGCGCGAATCTGATGACTTGGCTGATGGACAACCAGCGGCCACTGAAAGTAAGTGCAATTACACAAACCGACAAGCCGCAAATTTACGGGCGTGCGGATGACGAAGCCACGGTTCTGTTGGAGTACCCGGGCGCTCAGGGCGTGATTGAGGGTTCCTGGAACTGGCCGTTTGCGCGGAAGGATCTGGAGGTGTACGGCGCAACCGGGTACGCTATGGCGACCGGGGGGAAGGGGTTGCGCGTACGCTTGCCGGGACAGGCGCAGGAAGAGAACCGCACGCCGCCGGAACTGAAGCCCGATGAACGGGATTCTCTTTCGTATCTGATCGCCGTGGTTCGCGGCAAGCAGAAGCCTTCCGGGCTGTCATCGATGGCGAACAACCTGATTGTGGTTGAAATTTTGGAAGCCGCGCGCGATTCGGCGCGGACCGGCAAAACGATCGCGCTAAAACCTTAGATCACCAGCTTAAAATGCCGGTTCGAGGCGGCTCTTCCCGATTAGGGAGATAAATGGTGTGGCAGCGTTCGCAACGGTAAACTTCCGCTGCGGGCGCGCCCGCCAGACGCGCGACTTCCGCATTGAAGCCGTACCAACGCTTGATGTGGCCATGGCACGGCTTCCCTTTCTCCTTCAATTCATTACAGGCGCGCATGCGGGGAATGCGCTGTTTGACCTTGATCCCATCCGGCAAGGTTGCAAGCAACTCACTCACTGGCGCGGGGTGATTGGGTTGTGGGAAGTTCATGGGAACCAATGCTTATGGTAATCTGGGCATTCCGTTAACGTCTTTGCTATGCCCGCTCGCGTGAGCGAAGCCTTCGTTTTGCTGACCTATCCGCTCAAAGAATCGGACTTGATCGTAAGTTTCCTGGCACGGGATGCGGGAAAGTTGCGCGGCGTTGCGTATCGCGCGAAACGTCCGAAGAGCGGGTTCGGTTCCAGCCTGGAGCGGCTGTCGCAGGTGAAACTTTCTTACACGCAACGCGAGAACCGGGAACTGGTATCGCTAGGAACCTGCGATCTGATTCAATCGCAATTCTCCTTGGCGAGCGATTACCGGGCTTCCGTCGGCCTGGATTATATCGCCGAGATTTCGGAACAGATTCTGCCGGCAGCCGAACCGAACGAGAAGTATTTCCGGCTGGTGGAGGCGGTGCTGAAGCACATGCGTTCCGGCGAGCCGGGCGCGGTGTGGCGGGCGGTCACCTACTTCACGTTCTGGGCGGTGCGCCTGGCGGGAATTCTGCCGGAGCTCCGGGGCGTGAGTGGCGAATCGATCGAGATTGCCGAAGAGATGCTGCGCCGTCCTGTGGCGGAATGTGCGCCTGGGGCTTTCGAGCAGCAGACCGCTTCCGACTTGCGCCAGTTTCTGGTGCGCCAGATTGAAGAGCTGATCGATCGCAAATTGAAGACCGCGCCGCTGTTGGCCGCACGGACTTTCTGATTCACTTCATGGATTCCTACCAGGAAATTTTGTTTAAGCTGAAGAGCTACTGGGCCGAGCGGGGCTGCGTGATCCAGGAGCCATTTGACATGGAAGTGGGTGCCGGAACCATGGCTCCGGAAACCTTTCTGCGGGTCCTGGGACCGAAGCCCTATCGCACCGGTTATGTTCAGCCCAGCCGCCGGCCGGCGGACGGGCGGTATGGGGAGAATCCGAACCGTTTGTACAAGCACCAGCAGTTTCAGTTGATTCTGAAGCCGAGCCCGGCCGATGTGATCGACCAATATCTGGGGAGCTTGGAAGTGCTCGGGATCGATCTGAGCCAGCACGATATCAAGCTGGAAGAAGACAACTGGGAATCGCCGACGCTGGGCGCGTGGGGCGTGGGCTGGCAGGTGATGCTGGATGGGCTGGAGATTACTCAGTTCACTTACTTTCAGCAGTGCGGCGGCATGGAGCTGGAGTTGGCGCCGGCTGAGATTACTTATGGTATGGAGCGGCTGTCGGCGTTTCTGCAGGGCAAGGACAGCGTGTATGACATTGAGTGGGCCCCGGGGGTGACTTACGGCGATGTACGAAAGCGCGATGAGCTGCAGCTTTCCGTTTACAACTTCGAACTGGCGGACCGGGACACGCTTTGGAAGCTGTTCGAATTGCATGAAGGCGAGGCGCGGCGGTTGTTGGATCTATACCCGAAGGCTGAACAGAAGGCGCGCTTTCCTCTGCTGGCGGCCTATGAGCAGGTGCTGAAATGCAGCAATCTGTTCAATACCCTGGATGCGCGCGGGGCGATCAGCGTAACGGAGCGCGTGGGCGTGATTGCCAGGGTCCGGAAGCTGGCGGTTGGGGTAGCGGAAGCGTGGGTAGAGCAGTCTGAGATGGCGGCGGCATGAACCTGCTGTTTGAGATTGGCACGGAGGAAATTCCGGATTGGATGATTCCGGACGGCCTGGCGCAGATGCGGACGCTGTTCGGTCCGGCGGAAACGGTGCAAGTGGACGGGACAGCGCGGCGTTTGACACTGCGGGCAACCGGACTTCGGGAGCGGCAGCCGGACCGGGAGGAATATGTCGCGGGTCCGGCGGTGAGTGCTCCGGCGCAGGCGGTGGAAGGCTTTGCGCGGAAGCAGGGTATTGCAAAGGAAGCGCTGGAACAGCGGGACGGAAAGTACGGGTATACGCGGCGCATCGCGGGGCGGGAGACGAGGGAACTGCTCGCGCATTCGCTGCCGGAGCTGATCGGGAAGATTGCCTGGCCGAAGAGCATGTATTGGACGGCTAAGGGCGGCGCCCGATTTATCCGGCCGATCCGGTGGATCGTGGCGCTGTTCGGGGATGAAGTGGCGCCGTTTGAGTTTGCGGGGGTGCGGAGCGGAAACGAAAGCTCCGGGCACCGGCGAATGGGCGGGGCGCGGTTTCCGGTTACGTTCGACACTTACGAAGAAGCGTTACGGGCGAACGGAGTGATTCTGTCC
>JALYXI010000462.1 GCA_030947245.1 Acidobacteriota bacterium | reverse complement strand
GTGTACGTCTACACCCCGCCCGGATACGAGACGGGCACGCAGAAATATCCGGTCCTTTATCTTCTGCACGGCAACGGTCAGATGGAAGCGTCGTGGACATGGACCGGCCGGGCGAATATGATCCTCGACAACTTGCTGGCAGACGGAAAGATTAAGCCCATGGTGGTCGTAATGCCGTACGGGCATGTGACGCGTGAGATCAAGACTGCAGCGGCAGTTGCAACCACTCCGGGCAACGATGGTGCGGTGATTGAAAAGGAACTTCTCACGGCCATCAAGCCACTGGTGGAGAGCAGGTATCACGTGTTGACCGACCGCGATCATCGCGCGATTGGAGGCCTTTCCATGGGCGCAGGGCAATCCATGTCGATCGGGCTTCACAACCTGGATCAGTTTTCGTACATAGCAGCCTTTAGCGGTGGTGGGAACCGCGCTGAGTGGGAGAAGGCCGATTCCGCGATGCTGAACCAGAAGCTGAAAGTGCTGTGGATCGGCTGCGGAACGGAAGACCCTGGGTACAACGGGGTGAAAGGGATGGATGATCTTCTGACGAAGAAGAACGTAAAACATGTCTGGAACGAGTCGGGCGCCGGGCATAGCTGGCCGAACTGGCAGGTGTACCTATCGAAATATGCGCCGTTGCTCTTTCGCGACTAAAACGAATTTATATGCTCACAAGAAATCGCTTTCTCCTGATTTGTGGAATCCTATGCGCTGGCGTTCTTGCGGCCCCAGCATTGCACGCGCAAGCCACTTTGACCATCGACGTACAGCAGCCGAAAGCGCCAGCGAGCAAGATGCTTTATGGGCTAATGACGGAGGAGATTAACTACTCCTACGACGGCGGACTCTATGCTGAGCTGGTTCGAAACAGGACCTTTCGGTCCGATTGGAGCGGCATCCTAAATTGGTTCTTAGTTGAGAAAGGGTCTTCTTCGGCAAAGATCTCTGTGGACAAGAATGGACCCTCGGCCGCGCTGAATACCAGCGCCAAACTAGAGGTCACTAAAGCGGATGCGGCGAGCCCCGCCGGGCTGATCAATGAAGGGTACTGGGGGATTGCCGTGCGACCGAGCTCGCGTTACAGCGGGTCTTTCTATGCCAAGGCTGAGGCAGCAGGCCCGCTGCCAGTGAAAGTAGCGTTGGTGGCCGATCAATCCGGGCAGGTGCTGGGGAGTGCCACCGCAACGGTAAGCGGGAGCGAATGGAAGCAGTACCAATTTGAACTGCAGACCGGCAGCGCAGCGGCTACTTCTGAAACGCACCTGGAAGCGACTATCGATCGACCCGCTACTTTGTGGTTGCAGCTTGTTTCACTGTCCCCCCCGACGTACCACGGCAGGCAGAACGGGAACCGGGGCGACCTGATGGAGAAACTAGCTGCCATGCGTCCTGCTTTCCTCCGCTTTCCAGGCGGAAATTATTTGGAAGGCAATCGCATCGAGACGCGTTTTGACTGGAAGAAGATGATCGGTCCAATGGTGAATCGTCCTACGCATCCGGGCACATGGAATTACCACTCGAGCGACGGCATGGGACTGCTGGAATTTCTCAATTGGTGCGAAGACCTGAAGATGGAACCGGTGCTCGGGGTTTATGCCGGGTACTCACTGGGTGGCCAGTTGGTGAAGCCGGGCCCCGATCTCGATCAGTACGTGCAGGAGGGCCTCGAAGAGATTGAATATGTGACCGGCGGCACCGGGACAAAGTGGGGCGCTGTACGTGCGCGCGATGGGCATCCCGCTCCGTTCAAACTGCGCTACATAGAAATCGGCAATGAGGACAACTTCGACAAAGCCCGCACGTACGATGGCCGCTACGCGCAGTTTTATCAAGCCATCAAGGCGAAGTACCCGGATATGCAGTTGATCGCGACAATGCCCATAAAGGGTATGACTCCCGACGTGCTTGACGACCACTATTACAAGCGGGAGCAGGGTATGTTTGCTGAAGCGCGGCATTACGATCAGACGGATCGCAAAGGTCCTAAGATCTTTGTTGGCGAATGGGCTACACGCGAAGGCACGCCCACGCCGAACTTTGGCGCGGCTCTCGGCGATGCCGCGTTCATGACCGGCCTTGAGCGCAACAGTGACGTGGTGGTGATGGCTGCCTACGCACCGCTACTGGTCAACGTGAATCCCGGCGGCATGCAGTGGAGTTCGGACCTGATTGGGTATGACGCGCTGAGCAGCTACGGCTCGCCCAGTTATTATGCCCAGACCATGTTTGCCTCCTGCCTGGGGGAACAGACGCTCAATTCCTCACTCTCGGGAGCCGGGGAACGGTTCTTCTATTCGGTCACGAAATCGGCGGACAAGCTGTGCCTGAAGCTGGTGAACGCCAGCTCTGCGGAGCAGCCGGTCAGCATCTCTCTCACTGGTGCGGGCAAGGGCTCACATGCGGCTCAGATTGAGACGCTTCACGCCAATACTGTTTGGGCCACCAACACGATCAGGGATCCGGAGCGGGTAATTCCCATGAAGTCCACCACCGGAATTCAGGGTGAACGCTTGCAGCACGTCATGCCGGGGTATTCGATTCAAGTGGTTACAGTGGATTTGAAAAATCCCAGCTGATAGCGTTTCGAGAACTAACATGAAATTGATCACCGCTCTTTCGTTCCCTTTGTTGCTCCTTGCGGCCGGTTGGCTTCCCGCGGGACGCCTGGCTGCTCAATCGGCCTCCACGCAAAACAAAGCCGTCTCCAAAGAACTCATTGATGGCGGGAAGTCTGTCTTCCAGCAGCAATGCGCCTTTTGCCACGGCCGTGACGCCGCGGGCGGCGAAACCGGACCGTCGCTTGTGGATTCCGAACTGGTCAAGCGCGATAAAGCGGGAACCGAACTGGCAGGTGTTATTCGCGAGGGCCGGCCAGAGAAGGGCATGCCGAAATTCGACCTTGCTGGAAGTGCAATGGATGGTTTGATTGCGTTTATTCATACCCAGGAGGCCGGAAACGCAACCAATGGCAAACGCCGGGGCGTCTTGCCTGCGGATCTCCAGACCGGCAATGCGGCTCAGGGCAGGAAGTACTTCGAAGGCCAGGGCGGCTGCGCCACGTGCCACTCGCCCACGGGTGATCTTGCTCATGTGGGCACGCGACTCATCGGCTTGAAGCTTGAACAGCGCATGCTGTACCCGGACCGCGTGAAAGCGAAGGGGACGGTGACGCTGCCGCAGGGCAAGTCGTTCACGGGCGAGGTGGCCTACAACGATGAATTCACCATTGCCCTTCGTGACGCTGCAGGCCAGTATCGTTCCTGGCCCAAAATCCCAAGCGTGCAAGTGCGGATCGATGCTCCGGCTGAAGCGCACGCGGAACTGCTGGGCAAGTACACGGACGCGGACATTCATAACTTGATGGCTTACCTGCAGACGTTGAAGTAACGGAGACCTCCTCGATGATTCGGCTCACACTCACCCTTGCCGCAGCCAGTGCCGCGCTTCTTGCGCAGGGCACAACCCAGTCCCTTTTAGAAAAGCCACCCGCTGATACATGGCCCGGGTATCACGGAGATTACTCCGGCCAGCGTCACAGCACGCTGAAGCAGATCACACCCGAAAATGTGAATCATCTTGGGCTCGCCTGGATCTTCCCCACGGGGCAGGGTGCCACCATCAAATCTTCCCCGCTCGTGGTGGATGGCATCATCTACATCACTGTCCCGGACCGCATCTGGGCGGTGGACGCCCGCTCCGGACGACAGATCTGGACCTATACCTATCCACCAAATAAGGGCTTTCACATTGGCCACCGGGGGGTGAGCATGTACGGCGGGTGGCTCTATAACTTGACTCCGGATGGCCATTTGCTCTCGCTCGATGCGAAGACCGGCAAAGTGCGCTGGGACGTAGAGGTGGCCGATGCGACGCGTGGCTACTGGACTACCATGTCACCGCTGATTGTCCGGAACCACGTGATCATCGGTGTTTCCGGCGACTTCGATAACCTGCGGGGCTACCTGCGCTCGCTTGACCCGGAAACCGGCAAGACGCAATGGACCTGGTACAGCACGCCTCCGGAAGGCACCCCGGGTGGCACAACCGGCGGCACCACATGGATGACCGGGACTTTTGACCCCGGGCTGAACCTGCTTTATTGGGGCACCGGCAACCCCACGGCTGTGCTAAACGGAAAAGGGCGTCCCGGAGACGATCTTTACACGTGCAGCATTGTCGCGCTGAATCCTGACAACGGGCAACTGGCCTGGGCGTTTCAACCTTCGCCGCATGACACGCACGATTGGGACGCCGTGGAAACTCCTGTGCTGGTGGACGCCGAGTTCAAAGGGCAGCCCCGGAAGATGCTGATGCAGACATCCCGGAACGGCTACTTCTTCGTCCTGGACCGGACGAATGGCAAGAACCTGTTGACCACGCCCTTCGGCCCCGTGAACTGGGCCAAAGGCATCGACGAGAAAGGACAGCCGATACCGGATCCCGATAAGGAACCCGCGCCCGATGGACGGCTCGTGGCACCGGATGAAGGCGGGCTTACGAATTACCGCTCACCAAGCTTCGACCCTGCTACCGGCCTTTTCATTGTGAACGCTCACCCGGCTTACGGCATCTACTTCGCGAAGCCGACCGACGGAACATACGGCTGGGCGGGAGCTGATTACACGGTCTGGAGCAAAGCAGTTCTTCAAGCGATCGACTACAAAACGGGCCAAACCCGCTGGACTGACGAACTAGGCCCTTTTGGCTCCGGCGCGGGCGTGCTTACCACCGGCTCCGGCGTGACTTTCACGGGAGATGCGAGTGGAAACTTCCTGGCAGTGAAAACCTCTGACGGCTCGACCCTGTGGCACGCCGGCTCCGGCGGTCGGATTGAGAGCTCGCCCATCACTTACGAACTGGACGGGCGGCAGTATGTCTTGACCAGCAGCGGCTCAATCCTCTTCGCCTTTGCGCTTCCGGAAGCGATGGCCCCGCGGAAGCTGTCGACCGAATAGGCCGGCTGCTACCACTCCGCTACGGAACCATCGTCGTGGAACACCCGAGCCATGGGTCGGGTGCCGCCGAACGGGAATTTGGCCA
The DNA here is from genome assembly GCA_030947245.1 of Acidobacteriota bacterium. Classification (GTDB taxonomy): domain Bacteria; phylum Acidobacteriota; class Terriglobia; order Bryobacterales; family Bryobacteraceae; genus JALYXI01. Next base: position 1,167 of record JALYXI010000462.1, on the reverse strand, counting down.
GGCTGGCTTCTGACAACTCGAAGCCCAGACCGGGTTTCTCCAGCAACGGAAAGCGTCCGTTCACCATGCGCATGGCTGGGAATCCCAGCCACTCTTCCCAGATCTTGTCGTTGGTGCCGGGCTTCACTTGGCCACAGATTTCCTGCACCAGGAAGTTGGGCATCGCTGCGTCTACGTGAATGGTTGCAAGTCCACCAATGGGTCCTTCGCAGGCGTGCGGGGCCATAGAGATACCCGAAACATCCGCAGTGGCAGCCACTTTCCACAGAGAGGTAATACCGCCAACATGGTTGATATCCGTCTGCAGAATATCAATCACGCCCATCTCGATCAGTTCACGGCAACCATAGGATGCAATCAGCCGCTCGCCTGTTGCGATCGGTGTAGTGGAACGGCGCGCGATCTTGGCCATAGCCTGCACGTTTTCCGGCGGGCAAGGTTCCTCAATGAAGAGGAGGTTCAGCGGTTCCACTTCCTTCACGATGATGGAGGCCACGCTCGGGCTGGTCTTCGCGTGAAAATCAACCGCAACATCAATGTCCGGTCCAAGCGCTTCCCTCAGCAGTTGAATGGATTTGATCGCCCTGTCAATTTTCGGTCTTCGCTCAATCCACTCGTAGTAGCCGGGGATACCTGCCTTCACGCAGGTAATGCCCTGTTCACGTGCGGTCTGGCGGATCTGCGATAGCTGCTCACGATTGGCTCCGTCCACGTGGTAATAGCCACGCACGCCATGAGGATCGAAAGCTCCGCCCAGCAGTTTGTAAACCGGCATGCCGAGCGCCTTCCCTCGAATGTCCCATAAGGCCTGATCGATGCCCGAGATTGCTGAGCCCATCACCGGGCCGGCCCGGTAAAACGAGTGGACGTACATCGATTGCCATATGTGCTCCACTTGCATGGGATCTGCGCCGATCAGGAAATCTCTGAAGTCGTTGACGCAAGCCATAACGGCACCCGCTTTGCCTTCGAGGGTACCTTCGCCCCAGCCGATCAATCCCTGATTGGTTTCCAGCTTGACGAAAACATAGGGGCGATCGGAACTTGGGGTAAGCGAAACACCAAACACCTTGAGGCCAGTTATCTTCAAACCAGACTGCACATCCGCGAAGGCGGCCAGCCCCTCTGGTCCATTCCGCGGCGCGCCAGCTCTGAGCTGCATGGACC
>JALYXI010000455.1 GCA_030947245.1 Acidobacteriota bacterium | reverse complement strand
GGCAGATGTCGATTTGGCTTCCTTGTTGCATTTTCATCAGGAACACGGCCGCACCGCCACGGTCACCACCGTCCGCCCCGTTTCCCGCTACGGAATTCTGGAGCTCACGAAGAACTTCGCTGTCCGGCAATTTATCGAAAAGCCGCAGATCGATGGTTGGGCCAGCGCCGGCTACTTCGTGTTTCAGCCGGAGATTTTTGACCTCCTGACAGACGATTCCTGCATTCTGGAGCAGGACCCTTTAGCCAAACTAGCCGCCGAAGGCCAGCTCATGGGCTACCAGCACGAAGGTTTCTTCTTTGCCATGGATACGTACCGCGAATTCCAATATCTGAACGAGTTGTGGGCCAACGGGAAAGCTCCTTGGAAAACGTGGGTTTAGCTGTTAAAATGGAAAATCACGTTTAGGAGTAATGGAAACGAAATGGCACGAGTTTGCGAAGTTTGCGGTAGAGGTCCTCAGTTCGGCAACAAGATCAGCCACGCCCACAATGTCAGCAAGCGCCGATGGAATCTGAATCTGCAGTCGGTCCGCGCTCTGGTTCTGGGCGCTACCCGCCGCATGCGTGTGTGCACTTCCTGCATTCGCGACGGCAAGATCCAAAAGGCCGCGTAGTTTCAAACGCGTAGTTTCAAAGTAGTTATTTTCATCCAAACAGTTCCGTCAATTCACTGAATTTGCGAAGCGTCACCAGCCTGCCGCAATGGTTCCCGGCAAGCTCCTCGCGTTCCAGGGTCCACGTTCGTGCATGCGGAATGTAGACTGCTCGTAAACCCGCGCAAAGCGCCGGGTTTATGTCGGATTTCGGGCTATTACCGATCATCCACGTACGGCTTAAATCAAAAGTTTGGCTTTTCGCCAAGTCCAGGTAAGCTTCGCGATTCTTCTCCTTCACAATGGCGCAGTGCGCAAAATACCGCTTCAAACCGGATCGTTCAATCTTCGCCGACTGCTCTGCTTCCGCGCCTTTGGTGAACAGAGTCAACTCATGCTGCTCCGCCAATCGCGCCAGCGTCTCCGGCACGCCCTCAATCACCTCCATCGGGCTCTCCAGAATGGCGTGAGCCATTTCCGCCACGTGATCCAGATCGCCCTCCTTCCATTGCCGCTCGCAAAGATGGCCGAAACACTGCCGCAAGTTGCGCCCGAAGTTGAGTGCCCCATAACCATGGACTTTGTTGTTCTCGATTTCAATTGCATCCAGCTCCGCGCGTATCTGATCGGGCATCAGGTGAGAATGCGCCAGGAAGTCGCAAAATGCTTCAAACGCCTGCTCGAAATAGATGTTGTTTTCCCACAGCGTGTCGTCGGCATCGAAGATCAGATGCTGCCGTCCGGTAATGCTCATCTCTTGATTTGTGGCGCCAACCGGAACGGAATCTCAACCATCACATCCACGTCCACCGGCACTCCGCCGCGCGATGCAGGAACAAACTGCCACTTCGACAGTGCGTCCATCGCGCTACGGTCCAGCCGGTCATCGATACCCCGCACCAGCTCGACATTGTCCACGAAGCCATTCTGCCGGATCACGCACAGTAGTTGAACGCGCCCTTCAATGCGTTCTTCCGCCGCGGTCGCGATGTATTTCGGGTCCACCTTGCGATGCGGCACCGGCGGGCTTACCGGGCCCGTACCGTTTTGGCCGCCTCGCCCCGAATACCACATCAGCCAGCTTCCTACGTAGCTGGTAATATTCGGCATCTGGATCGCCATGGTATAGACCTCCCGGCCATCGAAGCGCGGGTTCGGGGCGCTGGAAACGTGCGCAGCGCCCAAATGGGCGGCAGCGGCCGGCGAGACGTCCTCCGGATGCGATGCGTACTTCGACATGCCACGAAGAGCCTCCGCCGAAGTCGGGGCGGCGTTCAGCTTTGCCATAAATCCCGGTTTCGTAGCCGCCCCTCCACCGCTCACAAATAAATCCGGGACGGTCGCAATGTTTCCCTTCGCGCCGCCCGTTCCGCCATCCGGGTTCAGCTTGGGTCCAGCCGAAAATTCAGCGGCTCGCGAACCCTTGGGAATCGCGTTCTTCTCTGAAGGATTCAGGCCAACTACCGCTATATTCAGCTCACCGGGTTCCATCCCGGCGAACACGGGGGCGGTGGGTGCAGCCGCCATAGCCATTGCCGGCGCGGCAGCCATTTCAGGAGTTGCGGGTGTTTGTTTCTGGGCCCGCGCTTCGGGGGCGACAAACCGTGCGCGGTTCGCCATTGTCAGCTTAGGAACGGCTCCCAGTTGATCCGGTAATTTGCTGGCGACAGTCATCTGGGCCGGTGCGTCCGGCAATTTCGGCTCAGGAAGCGCCCGCGCTGCCAACGGACGCTCGCTCGGGGGAACGAACTGCTTCCGTTCCGGCGGTGCGATTGGCGCTGCCTTCAATGCAAGAATGTTGGGCGCCGGAACCTCCTTCGGCAAAATATCCGGAACCGGCTGCCAAACCATCTGTATGCCCTTAGGCGCATCCTTTGGGGAAGAAACGATGGACTGCTTCGGTATCCTGATTAGAGCTTTTGGCGGTCGCGCATCCGCGCTCTTCGCAGGCTGTATATCCGGCAACTTGTCTTTGAGCTTATAAAAAACGATCCGCGATTCGTTTCCTTTTATCAACTGGTCATAGGCGGAAGGGGTCTTAGCGGGCACGTTCGAGATCAGCCAGAGAAACGCGGCCAAGCCGCAATGAACCAGCAGCGAAACCAAGTACGGCACGGTAGGAAAACCCTTGCCGGGGATGCGCGGCGGCACCGCGTTATAGTCCCGCTGGCTTGTGTCCAAATCCATTTAAAGGAGCGAGTTGTTTCATCCTCGAGGTCTCCTTGATTCGAGGGACATACTGATTCAGAAAACTGCTCAATTGCCTCAACCGGTCCGCTTCCGACCGGTTCCGCAGCATCACGCTCTGGAAATCCAGATCGTCCACTGCCTGGGCCAGCTGAAAACTGAGTTGCGGATCGCTCAGCACCGGTTCCGCAAACGCGCGGCCCTCGCCTGCTTCCAGTAAGCCGCGATAGTGTTCCAGTGCCTCATCGCGGAGTTCAGCCGGCGCCGGGCCCGGCTCGTCATCATCGAAAAACTCCACCTCGCCGCGCAAATATGCCTTTTCCTGGTTG
>JALYXI010000397.1 GCA_030947245.1 Acidobacteriota bacterium | reverse complement strand
TCGTAATGGGGACCTTACCAGGACAGCTAGCCTGAGTCTTGGTCGTGCATCGGTGTTTAATTATAACAGCCAAACAAAGCAGTTCAGTTCCTTGAGTAAGGATCCAAGCGAAGTACTTTCGAGAATCTTGCAGGAAAGAACTGGGGGTTGTATCACTAGATTTGAGGACTTGTTGGCAAAATCTTTGATTTTAATTTCGACGCGAGAATCTCTTCATGACTACTCAAATGTTGTTTAGATTCATTTTTTGTTGTCCAGAGGCAGCGTACCGTCCAGCTGCCCCGGAAATTGAGATGTGCATCGCGCTAAAACAATAATTCCCCACTAGATACCTGAGTTTGTTTGTCATAACGCCCGACTGTTAGCAAATAGTAACGGGTATAATCGATAAAGAAGGTCGGACCAAAAAATGCATTTCTTAAGAACGGCTGTCATCGCGCTCATAGTCAATGTTCTTTTCTTAAAGTCCGTTGAGAAACAGTTATTGGGCCAGAATAGAACCATAACCATCAGTGATCGGCGCCCGCTTGTTCGCGCTTTGGATCAAATGGAGGCTTTATCTGGGGTACCGATCAACTATGAAGATGTTCCTTACGAGAGCTCTGCGGACGTGGAAGATATTTCAACCTCTCAGCAGAGAGCCGCCTCTCCGGGGTATCACCTTGTGGTTCCTCGGATGGGCAACATTTCTGTTGCAACTCAAGCCGAACTGTCTTTGGCCAACACATTAAGCTCCCTTGCGAATCTATTGGCGAGTTACCGAGCCAATGCGCTTCCCGGGGACTTCGTATTCGGTGAATCAAACGGAACGTTCAGTGTAACTCCTTTGAAGGGGTTGGATGGGTCCGGTAAACAGAAGGATGTTAGATCCCCCTTAGTCGCTCCGGTGACAATTCCGGAAGAAACAAGAACAGTGGGTGACACTGTAGCCGTTGTTCTCGCCTCGATTTCGAAGGCTTCCGGCGTTAACGTGATCCTTGGTACATTTCCGTTTCCCTTTTCTGCAAAGGTGACACTCGGATCGACCGCTGAGCCCGGTCGACAGGTTCTGACGGCGTTATTCGGTAAGCTCACCTCAAAGCCTGTCTCGTACAGACTGTTGTTCGATCCGACTTTTAAGGAATACATGCTCAATCTCCAAGTAATTACGAAGAAGGATCGTTCTTTCGCGGCTCCAATGCCTGTATCAGGTGCGCTAGGCGATTGGTTCCTAAAGAAATGAGCCGAAGTTGGCTGCGTGCGCAGCCCTAACGGATCGAGCCGCGGCTTGCCCCAGGTCTCTTCCCCACGCCCCAGCGCCGTGTAAAACAGTTCCTCATACAGTTTCGCGGGCCGGTGCCTGGATGGCGAAATCAGGACTGGTGAGTGAAGGGCAAAGATTGTCCCAACTAGGGGTGAAAAAAAGCTATCCGCTTCGCGCCGTAGGAAAAGCGGCGGTTCCGTCGTAGAATCGGGAGCAACGAGAAGCTTATGTCCTTACGGTTCTCCCTCGCTTTTTGTGCCGTAGCTGCTTCGGCGCAAACCACGTATACCAAAGATATTTCGCGCCTGATGCAGAGCAAGTGTCTCCAGTGCCATCAGCCGAACGCGGTGGCGCCGATGTCGCTGTTGACCTATGACGATATGGTGACGTGGGGTGCGGACATCACGCGAGTGCTGGCTGCAAAAACCATGCCGCCGTGGAAGCCAGTGCCTGGCTTCGGGGAGTTTCGTAACTCGTACGGACTTTCCGATGCCGACCGGCAGATGTTTCTCAGTTGGATCAGTGACGGGATGGCGCAGGGCGATCCGGCGGATGCTCCCGATCCCTTGCCGGTACGGGATAGTCCGTGGCAGTTAGGGACGCCTGACCTGACGGTGCAAATGCCTCAGTTCACGCCGCCCCGCGCCGCGGATACTTACCGCTGCTTTTCGCTTCCTACCGGATTGACGCAATCCACGTGGATCAATGCCAGTGAAGCCCTGCCGGGCGCGCCGGCGGAGGTGCATCATGTCCTTCTGTTTCTCGATGAATCCGGGGAATCCATTGCGCTGGACGGAAAGGACGGGCAGCCGGGATACGACTGCTTCGGCGGACCCGGATTCACCGGTTCGAATGCGGTGGAAGCTGCCGTCGGCGGCATGCTCGGCGCGTGGGTTCCGGGCGCGCGGGTCAGCCGTCTCGATCCAGGAATCGGCCAAGTGATTCCGGCCAATAAGCGGATCGTTATGCAGGTTCACTATCACCCGAACGGACATCCGGTTCAGGATCAGACTCAGGTGGGCTTCTACTTCGCTCCGGACGGTTCGGTGAAGCACCGCATGCTGACTTTACCGCTGGTGAATACGACCTTCAAGATTCCGGCCAATGTGGCGGATTACGCTGTGGAAGCGAAGTTTACGGTGCCGTTCTTCGTTTCCGGGAAGGCCGTAATCGTCGCGCCACATATGCACCTTCTGGGCCGTAAGATCGCGGTGAACCTCACCAATCCGGACGGTAGCGTGACTCCGCTCATCAAGATTGATGACTGGGATTTCAATTGGCAAGGCTTTTATACATTGGACAAACAGATTCCCATTTTGCCGAATTCCACAATCCGGCTCTCGACCGTTTACGACAATACGGATGCGAATCCGCGCAACCCGAACTATCCCGTCCGGGAGGTAGGTTGGGGTGAGGGGACGAACGAAGAAATGTGTCTGGCGTTCGTCGGGGTGATCCTGGACAATCAACCGCAGGTAGGTCTGCTGTTGCAGTAGCGGACTATCTCTATCGACATCGCGGTATATTGGATGGAGTGCCGTCTCATCTAAACGCTCTGGAAGCGGAGAGCATCCATATATTGCGAGAAGTTGCGGCCGAGTTCGCCAACCCCGTTATGTTGTATTCCATCGGGAAAGATTCGTCGGTGATGGTGCGGTTAGCG
>JALYXI010000387.1 GCA_030947245.1 Acidobacteriota bacterium | reverse complement strand
GTTCCGGTGCGGTGGTGAAAGTTGATGGCCTTGGTGGTTCGGGACACCACCGTCACGCGAAAAATTGGAACGGAATCGCCTGTCGGCGCGGGCCGCGCCCCCTGGGTCGGATTTGGCTCCTGTGCGGATAGCAGCGCTGAGAAGGCCAGTAAAGCTCCTGCAATTTTCATAAATGTTCGATCCTCCACATTTGATTTTAGCAAGGCTAGACCTGTTTGATGGATTTCAAGTTGTCCAGCACCGATCGGACCTTAGCGGCCAGGCGGGTTGTCGTAAAAGGCTTTAGCAGAACGCCCGCGATATCCAGGCCGGAAAACCGGTGGTAGATCTCATCCTCGCTGTAGCCGCTGCAGATGACAACAGGCAGCATGGGACGTATCGGTTTGAGAGCCTCCAGCACTTGCCGGCCGCTCATCTCAGGCATGCTCATGTCCAAAAGCACGAGGGAGATGTCGTGGTTTTGGCGGATGTACTCGAGCCCCTGCTCACCTCCGGCAACCGCAATCGCGGTGAAGCCTGCCGTTTCAAGGGCAGCTTTGGCAATACGCCGAACCATAGCCTCATCGTCAATCACTAAAACGGTTTCACGGCCTCTGGTATTTGTTCCGTTCAGGGGCGCGGCTGATTTCGCGGCAATGGCGTGCTTGGCGGGCAGCAACACCCGAAACGTCGATCCCTTGCCGGGCGCAGTGTCAACCTCAATGGCGCCCTGATGACTGCGCACGATGCCAAGTACGGCGGCCAGACCGAGACCGCGGCCTGTGAACTTGGTAGTAAAGAACGGATCGAAGATCTTGGTCAGCGTCCCCGGATCTATGCCGCCGCCGGTATCCTGCACTTCCAATACCGCATAGGACCCGGGAGACATGGGATTTCCGGAGACATCACGCCGGCGTCCACCGGGCGCGACCTCTTCGGCGCGTGTGCGCACTACGACCAACCCGGCCGTATTCTCCCCGATAGCCTCCGCGGCGTTGATGATCAGGTTCATGGCCACTTGCTGCATTTGGCCCGGATCGGTTTGAACAGTGGGAAGATGCTCGTCGAGTTGAAGTTTGACGTGGACCGATTTCGGGATGGATGCGCTGACCAGTTCCGCCGTGTGGACGACCGTATCGGAAAGGTCGACCGGCTCAATGACGAATCTTCCCTTGCCCGCGTAGGCAAGCATCTGGCGCGTGAGGTGCGCGGCTCTCTCGCTGGCATCCACCACGCCCTGCAGCATGCCATACGCCGGATGCGAGGACGGAACAGTCTCCATCGCGAAGCTGGCGCCGCCCATGATGCCAACCAGGAGGTTGTTGAAGTCATGCGCGACCCCACCGGCGAGGAGACCGATACTTTCCAGCTTTTGCGCCTGCAGAACAGCTTGTTGCGTTGCCTTCTGCTCATCGATATCGGTGCAGGAGCCGAACCATTTCGCAATATGCCCGGCCTTGTCCCGAACCGGCAGCGCCCGCCCCATAAACCATCTCCACCGGTCTTCGTTCCGATCCCAAAAACGGTATTCAATCTGATAAAGCTCGCCGGAGCGTACAGCGCTGTACCAGGCATCGTAGCAGCGCTGCTTGTCATCCGGGTGCAGAATAGGCTCCCAGCTTCGGTCCCCCGCAAGAGAACGGTCAAACCCGGTGAACGCGTACCAGCGCTCGTTGTAGTAATCGAGATAGCCGTCCGGCCGCGCGGTCCAAACCATCTGTGGCATGGAATCGGCAAGCTGGCGAAACCGTTCTTCACTCTCGCGAAGCGCCTCTCTTGCCTCCCGCTCTCTGGTTCTGTCCTGAAAGACTTTGACAAAGCCCGCCGTCCCGCCGCTGCCGTCGAGGAGAGGCGTGACCGTACCGCTACCCCAAAAGCGCGTGCCATCCTTCCGCAAGTGCCAGCGCTCGTTCCCGGCCTGGCCTGTATTCCTGGCGAGAAAAAGCTCGTTTTCTGGCGCCTTCCGGCCCCTATCTTCCTGCGTGAAGATGATCGCCGAGGACTGGCCCAGAATCTCCGATTCGCTGAAACCAAGGAGCCTTTCGGCGCCCGTGTTCCAGTTCGTGACGCGGCCTTCCAGGTCCATACCGATGATGGCGTGATCTTTGGCGCTGTCCACCAGCGTGCGGAATCGTCTCTCGCTCTCCTCCACCTGCTTCCGGGCGACAACCATATCCGTCACGTCTGTGGCGTGGACGAAGATCCCGTCGATTTCGCCACCGGCGTTTCTCGTCGGAGCGTAAACAAAATTCACATATACCTGATCCAGCGACCCGTGGCCCTTATCCACGCGAAAGAGCAACTCATGGCCGAAAAACGGCGCGCCCGTCCGGTAGACTCGATCGAGCAGGTCCACATAGACCTGCCCCTCAACCTCGGGCAGGGACTCTAGCACCGTCTTTTCCAAGAGGGCGTCCGCGGACCGGGCAACCAAACGCAAATAGTCTGTATTGACCCACTCAAACCTGTGGTCCGGACCGCGAAGCACGGCGATCGCCGCAGGGGCTTGCGCAAGAAGTTCTCGCCAGCGCTGGCGGTCCCGTTCAATTGACAACTCGGCTTGGTTTCGGTCCGTGATGTCGCGTGTGGAACCGGCAACCGCTTCCACGCGGCCGTCCCCGGAAAGCACCGGCACAAAGATGTATTCGTAGTGGCGCGTCTCTCCCGAAGGCCCCGCAAACGGTGTTTCGTCCCGCAGACTTTCCTTCGTGCCGATCACCTGCCGGATCTGGCGCTGCAGACGCCCGGCGAGCTCCGGCGGGTAACCGAGTTCGAAGAAGTTTTTCCCGAGCGCGTCTTCAAGCGTTAGTTCCAATAGCGACAGAAGCGCGCGATTCACATAAGTGAACCGCCCTTCCAGGTCGAAGATGTAAGCGAAATCCGGGATGTTGGATAGCGCCGTATCGAAGTTGTGCCACTGCTGCCGCAATCCGGCGTCGACCCGCTTCTGGGCATCGATGTCGATGTTCATCCCGACCATGCGGGCCGGTGCGCCCGATTCGTCGTAAAAGAACTGTGCATGGCAGCGCAGCCAACGCGTCGTACCGTCGGGCAGCATGACCCGGAACTCGTAATCGCATTCTGATTTTCGCGTTGCGAGGCACTCCTGAATACCCGCGGTAACCCGCCCGGCGTCTTCGGATACCACCCGCCTGCGCCAATCTTCAAACGCTCCCTCAAAGGCGCCCTCGGACACGCCGTAGAGCGCTTCGAGCTCCGCGGTCCAGATGACTTGGCCCTCCTTGATGAGCCACTCGAAGCTGCCGCTTTTGCCGGCCCGCTGCGCCAACCGGAGCCGTTGCTCGCTGTTCTGCAACTCGCGCGCGATACGCGCCCGCTGAAACGATTCCCAGCAGCGGCTTCCGACCAGTTGTATCAGCTCGATTTCTTCCGGCTGCCACCGTCTTGGCGTCTGCTGATGAAAGCCGAGGGCTGCCACAAGCCGGCCGGCCTTCTGGAGCGGCACCGAAGCGTGCGCGCGAATATGAACGTGGCGGAAAGCGGCCAGGCCATCGCCCGTACGCGGGTCGCTCTCAACGTCGGACACGACGTACGGCAGATTGGCCCGGAACAACTGCTCGGCCGCGGGGCCGAACTGTGCCAGCGTATAGCGGCCGGCCATGCTTGGGATGCCGGACCGGGTATAGTCCCAGTTGATGTCGAACGTCTCCTCATCGGATTCGAAAATGCAGTAAACGCAACGGTCCACCTGAAGCTGATCGCCCAGCAGCTTCGACGCTGTCTGCGTGATCTCGTCCGGGTCGGCTAAGGACCGGATGGCATCATCCAGCCGGACCAGGAAAGCATCCCGCTGTTCGATCGTTTTCCGTTCCGTAAGATCGAGGATAAAGGCCGCCACCTCCGTTCCGCCGTCCTCCGCTTCCAGAACGGACGCTCCGACCAGGATGGGCACGCGCCGGCCATCCGCGGCGATATACAACTTCTCGTAGGGCGCGCATTTACCCATTGTCATGAGTTGCCGCACTGCTTCGGCATCCGCGGCCGCGGATTCGGGTGGCGTAATCCTGTCCCATCGAATCAGCCCCGCCGTGACCTCCTCAGCGGTGTAACCGAGAAGCTCTCTCGCGGCCGAATTGAGGTAGGTGAGGCCACCTTCCAGGTCGCCGACCGCAAGCCCTACGGTGCTCGCTTCGGCAAGCTGGCGAAAGCGCGCGTCACTGATGCGCAGGCGCTGCGAAGTAGCACGCTGCCGCTCCTCCGCTCTCACCCGCTCCGTCACATCCTCGGCGGAATGGATGAGATATTGAAGAGCTCCGCGTTCGTCGAGCACAGGCGTATTCAGCGGGTTCCAGTAGTGTTCCTCGAACATCCCGTCCGGTCCCCGAATATCGTACTTCTGCACTGGCATGCGGTCGGCGGCTCCGGTCGCTATGGCTCGCTCCAGGCTCGCACGGAGATTGTTTACTCCGTCGGCGGCGGGGTCGCCGGGGTTATCCGGGAAGACCTTGAATAACCGGCGGCCGGTAATTTTCTCTCGGGTAGTCCGCGTGGCGTCCAGATATGCGTCGCTTGCGGCCACGATTGTGAAAGCCGGCGCGTCCGGAAGAAGAATCAGATAGGAGCCGGGCAGGTGCTCGAACAGCGTATGGAAATCAGGTGTACACGCGACCGCGCTTGGTTTGACTTCAGGCTCGATCGCTTGTTCCATCGCTAAACAGTTTATAGCCCCTTGTTAGGAACGCAGTTCCTGTTTCATTGAAGGATCGGTAGCGGGCTACCGGCCAATCCGCCCGCGTGAGCGGCGCCGGTCTCGTCAAACACCGGCATGCTCAACCCAGGCAACGGCTTGCCCTGGAAGAGCTTGCGGCATGGGACGGCGATCCAGCGCGCCCATGAGGTAGCCTTTTTCCGGCGGGCACTGTCCGTCGTGATTCCTGTGCTCGCGTACATCTGGCGGTAGAGTTTGGATACGAAGAGAAACGCCAGCCGTGCGCGAAGGTTCGGCGTGCAGGTCGAGCGTTTCCAGATCTGCCGGAAGCTGTAGAACGTGTCCCATACCGATTGCGTCCGCACCCGCATCTCCTCGGAACTCATGGCTGGGTGCGGCATGAACATCTTGGGACGGAGATGGGGCGGGATCAGCCAATAGCGCGTCACGGGAATGCCGCCGACAGTGACCGGCGCCTCGCCCTGCTCTTTCTCCCATCTCTGGAAATCGACCGTACCGGGAAAGGGAGTCAGCATCACGAACTGCGCGAAGGTGATATTGGCTTTAATCGCGAGTTCAGCCGTGGCTTGAAACGTATCCGGTCTGTCGGTGGGAAGACCGAAGATAAAGGAACCGAGGACGTGCACGCCGTGCTCCCGAAATTTCCGAAGCTCCTGGATCAGGCTTTCGCCGGAGTAGTTGAAATCTTTGAACACCGCCTTCAGACCTTCGGCCGTAACCGCCTCCACGCCGACCAGCGCGCCTTTGATGTGCGCCTGCTTCATGGCATCCAGAAACTCTCCGTCTTCCGCGGCCTCCATGGTGATCTGGGTAAAGAAGGTCATATCGTCCGGCAGCTTGGCCAGATACTTCATCAAAGTGAATCGCTCGGCTCGAATCCTTTCCAGCTCGGCCAACTTGGAAAAGTTGTTCTGCTGCCTTGCCAGGCGCAGATCCGTCAAAGTTACGGGATAGAAGTTATCGTCAGCCAGCGCAATAAAACGAAAACCCTTGCGGCGCAGCTCCACGATCTCTTGAATCACACTCTCCACCCCGCGCTGCCGAGGCTTCTGGCCGTCCGTTCGCCATACTGAACAGAAGGAACAATGCTTTGGACAGCCACGGATGGTTTGTACCGAGGCCCACATATATTTGTCAGGCGGAAGCAGGTCCCAGCGGGCAGGCAGGAAGCTGTCCGCTTCGATTCTTCCGCCTTCATAGATCCTCTGCGGGGACCCGCTTTGGCAACCCCGCAGCGCTTCGCCCCACGCGATATCGCCGTCTCCCTTTACGACCGCATCCGCGGACCCATATTCGAAGGGTTCGTCGGGATAGAGCGTCGGGTGGATGCCGCCGAAGATCACCCATGCTCCCTTTTGTTTCGCCAGCCGGCCGACCTCATAACCTCGTAGAGCATTGCCGGTATGAATGCCGATACCGACCATGTCGCCGGCTTGAATGGTATCGAGGACAAGTGTTTCGAGCGTCTCATCGACAATCCGGGGCTCGCCGAAAGAGCCAGGGGTTGCGGCTGCCAGCACATACAGCCAACGCGGCGTGATTACTGCTGTTCCAAATGAGCTATCGCTGGGGTTTATTAGGTGAACAGCCATGAGAGGTGAATCCTTCTAGCGTCGCACAACATTCCGGCCGGTTTGGGGGAATCATGCCGCTTACAATCCATGCCGCTTACAATTGAGGTTGCGCGCCATCACGTGGACGGAAGACGCCCGATGCCCCACAACCGGAGCGCGCGCCGGCACCCTTCACACCGCTCACGGCGAGGTGCCCACTCCGGTGTTCATGCCCGTAGGGACCCAGGCCACCGTGAAGGGGCTCTCCCGGGAGAATCTGCTCGATCTCGATGTTCCCATCCTGCTTGGCAACACCTATCATCTGTATCTTCGCCCCGGACACGCCTTGATCGAGAATTTCGGCGGACTTCATGGATTCATGAATTGGCCGCGCGCCATTTTGACCGATTCCGGCGGGTTCCAGGTATTTAGCTTGAGCGGGCTGCGGGAGATTTCGGAGGAAGGCGTCCGTTTTCAGAGTCATCTGAACGGGGATTCGCACCTTTTTACCCCTGCTTCGACGGTTGACGTGCAACTGGCGCTGGGAAGCGACATCCTGATGGTTTTGGACGAGTGTCCGCCGTTTCCCGTGGAGCGGGAACAAGCGCGCACCTCGATGGAGCGGACCGTCCGGTGGGCACGGCGCGGGTTTGAGCATTACCGGAAACGGATGGCGGAACTGCCCCGCAGGCAGGCGCTGTTTCCCATTGTGCAGGGTTCAATGTTTCGCGGCTTGCGGCGGGAATGTGCGCGGGAGTTGCTGGAGCTGAATGCCGATGGCTATGCCGTGGGCGGACTTTCCGTGGGTGAACCGCGCCCCCTCAGCCTTGAAATGGTGGAAGCGACGGAAGATCTGCTGCCTCCCGGGCGGCCGCGTTATGCCATGGGCGTTGGGATGCCCGAGGAACTGGCTCAATACGCCGCCCGGGGAATCGATATGATGGACTGCGTTCTTCCCACCCGCAACGCCCGCAACGGATGCCTGTTCACCAGTAAAGGAAGGCTGGTGATCAAGAACGCGAGATTTCGGGATGACCCCCGGCCGGTCGACGAAAATTGCGTTTGTTATGCCTGCCGCACCCACTCCCGGGCCTACCTGCGCCATTTATTTCAGGCCGGCGAGATCCTGTATGCGGTACTGGCGACGATCCACAACATCCGCCGCTATCTTGACATCATGCGGGAGATCAGGCAGTCTATCATCTTGGGTACGTTCCCCGAGTACCTGCGGACCACTCAACAACTTCCAGCCAACATCGAGTAATGCTCCTTCTGAATCCCATGTTTCCCGCCCTGCTGTTACAGGCGGGATTGCTCGGCCCGCTGACCCAGGCGCTGCCCATCATTGTGATCTTTGGGATCTTCTATTTTCTTCTATTCCTGCCGATGCAGAAGCAGAAGAAAAATCAGAAGCTGATGCTGGAGAACCTGAAAGCCGGCGATGCGGTGGTCACCACGGGCGGCATCGTGGGCAACATCACGTCCATTGATGGTGATACGCTGATTCTTCGCGTAAAGCCGGACAACTTGAAGCTCCAGTTCTCACGGAGCGCGGTTGCCAGTCTGGTGAACAACGTGGAAGTATTGCCCAAGGCGTAACGCGTCTATATCGTTCAAAACAGTTCAAAGATTTTGTTCCCATGCAGAAGAACCTCACAGTCAAAATAATTGTCATTGTCGCGACCATTCTCCTTTGTGTGTTTGGCGTGATCGGGTTTCCCCGCTCCGGCGCCCAACTGAAGGCAAACGTGGAAAAAAATATTCGCCTGGGTCTCGACCTGCGCGGCGGCAGCCAACTGGTTTTGCAGGTCCAGGTGCAGGACGCGCTCAAGGGCGTGGCTCAGCAGGTCGTCGATTCACTGGGCGAAGAACGGCGGAAGGGGAATCTCGACTTCACCGCGGTAGACCGGAACGATCCCACTACGATTGCGACGGCCGACACGATCCAGGTGAATATCCACGGGGTAAACGCGAACCGCACCAGCCAGTTCCGGACCTTTGTTTCCGAGCGTTACCCGCAGTGGAACCTGACCTCGGTAACGGGCACGGACTTTCAGTTGAATTTGAAGCCGACCGAGATCGTGGATATCAAACGCAAAGCGGTCGAGCAATCGATTGAGACGATTAAGACCCGCGTGGATGCATTGGGCTTGGCGGAATCGGCGGTGCAACAGCAGGGGCGCGCGGATTCGGAGTTCGAGATCCTGGTTCAACTGCCCGGCATTGACGACCCGGCGCGCGTGAAAGACATTATCGGGCAGGCGGCGCAGTTGTCGATTGTGGAGGTGCAGGAAGGGCCGTTCCAAAGCAAGGAAGCCGCCCTGGCCCAGAAGGGCGGTATTTTGCCCTTAAACACCGAATTGCTGGATTATCCGCGCGGTGGGGGCGAAGGGGGGAGTTGGTACCTTGTATCGCGGTCGCCGGTGGTAACAGGCCAGGATTTGCGGAACGCGCGCGCTTCGCGAGACGAGGTGGGCAAGTGGGAAGCCGGATTTACACTTTCGCAGGATGGCGGCCGGCGCTTTGAGGCATTCACAGGGGCGAATATCGGGAAGCGGTTGGGCGTGGTGCTCGATCGAACGCTGCGCAGCGTCGCCACCATCAACGCCGCGATCAGCGATTCGGGCCGCATCACCGGTCTGGGAAGTGAACAGGAAGCGAGCGACTTGGCGCTGGTGATGCGCTCCGGATCGCTTCCCGCGGGAATTCAGTACCTTGAGGAGCGGTCTGTGGGGCCGTCCCTCGGCGCGGATTCCATTCACCAGGGCTATGTCGCGGGCATCGCCGGGCTGGCGGCCGTCATTTTAGTGATGCTGGTCTATTACAAATTCAGCGGCATCAACGCGGTGCTCGCTTTGATTCTGAACACGATTATTTTGATCGCGGCTCTTTCGTATTTCCACGCTACCCTGACGCTGCCCGGCATAGCCGGAATCATTCTTACCATCGGCATGGCGGTCGACAGCAATGTACTGATTTTCGAGCGCATCCGGGAAGAGCTGCGAACGGGCAGATCGATTGTTTCGGCTGTAGATGCAGGCTTCGGAAAGGCGTGGTGGACCATCGTGGACACGCACATCACGACCATTGTGTCGTGCCTGTTTTTGTTTCTGTTCGGGACAGGTCCGGTAAAAGGCTTTGCCGTGACGCTGGTGATTGGCTTGGTGGCGAATGTGTTCACGGCGGTGTTTGTTTCGAAGACGATCTTCGAGTACGAGCTGTCGCGTAAAAAGCAGGTTACGGCCTTGAGCATCTAGTTGTGATAGGTTTTAGGGCTGACGAAAAGGATTTATTGATCGGGAACAAGATCCGGGAGGCCGGTGTCATATCAAACAGACACCCAGTGCCGGCCGGAAGAGATGGGACGGACAAGTAACGGATGGAATTATTCAGAAGTACGAATTTTGATTTTCTCGGCAGGAAGTGGCCGTTCATTATCGCCTCTCTTGTGTTGACGGCGGCCGGGTTGGCGAGTCTGGCGGTGAAGGGCGGTCCCCGTTATGGGATCGATTTTCAGGGTGGTACGGTGATGACTTTTAAGTTCGCCGGTCCGCCCGATGAGGCGCGGATTCGCGCGGCGCTCGACCGCAAACTGCCCGCGGCGCCTACGGTACAGAAGTTTATCGGTGGAGAGAATCAGGTATCGATAGGAACCGAAGGGGCCGATAACACGATTGCGAGCCGCAACCGGCAGATTGTCTTGGACACGCTGGAAAAGACATTTGCGCATCCGGAAGCGGGCAAGCTGGATTTTAATAATGCGACCGCGCAGATGTTAAGAGACCGTTTGCGCGATCCTCTGGCCAAAAACGGAGTGAGCTTGACCGATCCCGATCTGGAGAAGCTGGTGGCCGCGATGCTTTCGTTCCGGAACACACCGCCCCGGTCCGGCCTGGTATCGAGCTTCAGCCAGATGGCCGGCGTACCTGGTGTAAACGCCCAGGTACTCAAGACGCTGGAGCAGGAATGCGATCTGGCTCCGTTCGCCTTGCAGAAGCTGGATTTCGTGGGTCCCAAAGTGGGATCCGATCTGCGCAGGTACGCGATTCGCGCGACACTACTGGCGCTGGCCGGAATGCTGGCTTATATCTCATTCCGCTTCGAGTGGATCTATGGGTTAGCGGCTGTGATTGCCGTGTTCCACGACACGATCATTACCGTCGGAATCTTTTCGCTATTCAACAAAGAGATCGATCTCACGGTGATCGCGGCTCTATTAACGCTGGTCGGGTATTCCATGAACGACACGATCGTGATCTTCGACCGGATTCGTGAAAACTTGAGACTGAACCGGCGCGAGCCGCTTTACGACGTGATCAACCGGAGCGTGAATCAGACACTGAGCCGGACCATCATGACCTCCGGGCTAACGTTCCTTACAGTACTGGCGTTATTCCTATTTGGCGGACCGGTGTTGCACGGCTTCTCTTTCGCATTGGTTGTGGGTATCATCGTTGGTACTTATTCGTCGGTGTTCATTGCGAGCCCGATTGTGTTGTTCTGGCATGACTACATGGAAAAGCGGCGTACGGGAAGTCCGGTAGGGCCTTCGGTGAAGAGCGGCGGCGTGCCGTCGAAGCAGTTGCCGGCCAACAAGTTGAATGCTGCAAATCCCGCCGCGGGCGGAGTTCGGAAGGGCGCGTAGCGATACAAGTAGAGATCCAAGAGAATTCGAGCCGGTTTGCCAGGCCCTGTCCGCCTGGCCCGGCCAAGAAAATTACACACTGAAAGAGGCCAAAAATGTTCGAGCAGACATTTGTGGAAGGCGTAGGCAAGACAAATAAGAGTTGGACGATTCTTTTGTCGTTCGCAATTCAGATTGCCGTTGTCGCCGTGTTAGTGATCATTCCGCTGATTTATTTCGATCAGATCAAGTCGGCGCAGATGTCGAGTTTTATGGTGGCTCCCCCGCCGCCGCCGCCCCCACCCCCTCCCCCGCCCGCCCAGGCTGTGAAGGTGGTCAAGGTGGTGAAGATCTTCAACCAGCAGTTGGTTGCCCCGAAGGTGATTCCCAAAGAAATCAAGATGATTAAGGAAGAGGAGATGCCTCCGCCTTCCTCCGGCGTTCCCGGCGGCGTTCCCGGCGGTGTTCCCGGTGGAACAAGCGGCGGAGTGTTGGGTGGCATCCTGGGCGGCATTCCCTCCGCGGCCCCTCCCCCGCCCCCTCCCCCGAAGGTTGAGAAGCCGAAGACTCCGGCATCGATTCGCGTCGGCGGCAACGTGCAGGCAGCGAACATATTGCGTCAGGTGAAGCCTCCCTATCCGCCGCTGGCTCGCCAGGCGCGCATTCAGGGCACAGTGCGCTTCAATGCGGTGATCGGCAAAGACGGGCATATTCAGAATCTGCAATTGGTGAGCGGCCACCCGCTGCTGGTTGCCGCCGCCACTCAGGCTGTTGAACAGTGGGTGTATCGACCGACTCTTTTGAATGGCGAGGCAGTGGACGTGATCACCACAATCGACGTAAACTTTACACTCAATCAATAAAGTTTTGCAGTAACGTGAAAGAACAAAACGGCAGTCTAAGTAGTTAAATCAACTCGCAGGAGACAAGGAAAGATGCTTTTACAGATTCAGGTTTGGGCGTTCATGCTTCTTCAGGAAGCCGATACTGTCGGTTGGGACCCCCGCTCGCTTTGGAACCATATGGGTAACCTGGCGAAAGCGGTCGTGGTCGTCATGTTCATCATGTCGGCATGGTCGATCGGTGTGATGATCGATCGCGTCATGGCATACAGCGCGGCGAAAAAGCAGTCACGGGCCTTCGCTCCCGCGGTTGCCGGCGCGCTTCGCGAAGGGAAGTTGGACGAAGCGATCAAGATTGCCGACCGCTTCAAGAAGAGCCATCTGGCGAAAGTGGTTGTTGCCGGGTTGCAGGAATTTCAAGCTCACCAGAACTCATCGGAAATCTCGGGTGAGGAAATTGCCGCCTCTCAGCGTGCGCTTGAGCGCTCCGAAGCGATTGTTCATGCCGAACTGAAGCGCGGCGTTTCGACACTCGCTACTATCGGTTCCACTGCTCCGTTCGTCGGTCTGTTCGGTACGGTGGTCGGCATCATTAACGCGTTCAAGGAAATGGCCAACCAGAAGACGCCCGGTATCGGCGCCATCGCGGGCGGTATTTCGGAAGCGCTCGTCACCACGGCCATCGGCCTTTTCGTGGCCGTACCGGCAGTGTGGATGTTCAACTACTTCACGGGAAAAATCGACGCGTTCGACGTAGAGATGGGTAACTCCAGCTCTGAGTTGATCGATTATTTTCTGAAGCGGTCGCAAGCGCGGACGTCCGCCCTGCGCAAGTAATATCGAATAGTTTTAGCGAGTTGAACTTCGTGGGGCCTGCCAGCCAAACCGGTGGGCCCCCGGACAGTTAAGGAGAGAAGTCCTATGATGAAAAAGAAGGCGCCGCCGCCGGTATCGGACATCAACGTAACTCCCATGGTGGACGTAATGCTGGTCGTTCTGATTATCTTTATGGTCATCACGCCCCTGCTGTCCAAGGGCGTGGCCGTAGATATGGCAAAAGCGCGAAACTCGATCACAATGGCGGACGCGGACAAAGAAGATGCGGTCTTCATCGCAATTACCCGTGACGGGAAAGCGTTTTTGAGTCCGGGAAGTGTTCTCATGCAGCCGGATCAATTGGGTGAAAAAGTCAAAGATCTGCTTACCAATAAAACAAACAAGATGGTGTTCCTGCGGGCCGATAGCCGCGCCAAGTACAAGGTAGTCGAAGATGTCGTCGATAATCTCCGGACTGCGGGCGTCGACCAATTGGGCATGCTGACCGAACCCATTGTGGACAAGAAAAAACCCGGCGGCGCCTCCTCGAGCGCCGGCCTGTAACATAATCTTAAACATTCTCTTTGTAAGGAGCATTTTCATGGCAATGAATTTAGGCAGCGGTGGCGGCGTCACTTCGAACATCAACATGACGCCGATGATCGACATTCTTC
>JALYXI010000376.1 GCA_030947245.1 Acidobacteriota bacterium | reverse complement strand
CCCCTACTCCGCGGGAACGTTTGTCGATAAAGCGGGGAAGGCTCACCACTTGACCGCGCGCGATTTTGAACTGCTCCCCGACGAGTATTGGTCCAGTCCGAAGACCGGTGCGCATTATCCGGTGAGTTGGCGCATTCGCGTGCCGTCGTTGCATATCGACATGACATGCCGCGCGGAACTTTCGAACCAGGAACTGGTTACATCGAGTGGACGAAACAGCTATTGGGAAGGTGCTGTCGTGTACATCGGGACTCAGGCGGGGCGCGGTTATCTTGAGATGACCGGTTATGACAAGCCCATAAGTTTCGAATGAAATTACGAACGTTTCGCAAGAGTCTTCGTCTTAGTAGGCATGATCCACACATTACGAATCGCAGTTCTCTCCGTCGCGGCTGCAGCGGTTGCAAGCGCGGCAAGTTACAAGGTCAATATCCCCGTTGCAGTGGTATTGGAAGGGCAGGCGCTTGAGCCGGGAGTCTACCGCGTAGACGTGAACGACACGGGAGCGGTTCTGCGCAAGGGCAAGCAGAGCATTGAAACAAAGATCCGGACGGAAGCGGCGGAGCACAAATACGACTCCACCAGCGTGCGGTACCTGCAATCGAACGGGAATTACAACATTGCCGAGATTCACGTAGGAGGAACCAAAACTAAGCTGGTTTTCGATACCGCGAAGCCGGTAAGCGGCGGCTTCTAAAACGCATTTCCGGTACACTGGAGCAAGACCCATTCTCCAGGAGAAGTTACTAATTGGATTCCGCAATTCTGGCCTTAGAAGACGGCGCCGTCTTCGAGGGCAGAAGCTTTGGCGCGCCCGCTGAACGGTCCGGTGAGGTAGTGTTCAATACCGCGCTGACCGGGTATCAGGAGATATTTACCGACCCTTCCTATTCGGGCCAGATTGTTGTTCTTACGAACCCGCAGTTCGGCAATTACGGAACCAGCCTTCACGATAGCGAATCCGCCAAACCTTATATAGAGGGGTTGGTGGTACGGGAGTTTTCCCGCGTAACCAGCAACTGGCGGTCGGATGAAGGCGCCCGGCAGTTTTTGGAAAAGCATCGGATTCCTGTGGCTTCGGAGTTGGACACGCGCGCGCTGGTGTTGCACTTGCGCAACCGTGGGGCCATGCGGGGGGTGCTTTCCTGTGTTGAATCTTCAGGCGAGAAGCTGGTGGAGAAAGCGCGCGCCATTCCGTCCATGGCGGGGCTGGATCTGGCAAGTCGCGTTTCCACGGCGGCATCGTACACGTGGGACCAGACTGTGGAACCGTGTTCCCCTTCGGAGGTGATGCCGGACCCGGGGGGCGCCTTGCATCATGTGGTTGCGTACGACTTCGGCATCAAGCACAACATTCTGAGGCGGCTGGTACATGCGGGCTGCCGGGTGACCGTGGTACCGGCGCTCACGTCCTCTGAAGATGTTCTGGCACTGAAGCCGGATGGCGTGTTCCTTTCGAATGGGCCAGGCGATCCGGAGCCGCTTACCGCGCAGGTCGCTCATATACAGAAGCTGATCGGCAAGACTCCCGTGTTCGGCATCTGCCTGGGGCACCAACTGTTGGCTCTAGCTTTAGGGGCTAAGACTTATAAATTGAAGTTCGGCCACCGCGGCGCAAATCATCCGGTGTTGCACCACCAAACAGGCAAGGTGGAAATCACCTCGCACAATCACGGGTTCGCGGTGGATCCGGATTCGTTGAAACCCAGCGACGTTGAAATTACGCACGTCAATTTAAACGATCATACGCTCGAAGGATTCCGGCATCGCCGTGAGCCCGCGTTTTGCGTCCAGTATCATCCCGAAGCGGCGCCCGGCCCGCATGATTCGCATTACCTGTTTTCCGACTTCACTAAGATGATGGCGGAGAACAAGTAGGTGCCGCGGCGCGACGACCTCCACCGCATTCTGATTATCGGTAGCGGCCCTATCATTATTGGGCAGGCGTGCGAGTTCGACTACTCCGGCACGCAGGCAGCCAAGGCGTTGCGGGCCGACGGGTACGAAGTGATTCTTGTGAATTCGAATCCAGCGACTATCATGACGGATCCGGATTTGGCGAACCGGACGTATGTGGAGCCGCTGAGCGCCGCGTATCTGGAAGAGATTATTCGCAAGGAGCGGCCCGATGCGCTGCTCTCGACTGTGGGTGGGCAGACTGCGCTGAACCTTTCGGTGGAACTCGCGGAATCGGGAGTTCTGGACCGGTACGGGGTGGAGTTGATCGGCGCGAAAATTGACGCCATCAAGAAGGCCGAAGACCGCCTGCTGTTCAAAGATGCGATGCGGAAGATCGGGCTGGAGACCCCGGTTTCGCAGTTGGTCAACAACGTGGAAGACGGCTTGGCGTTCGCGGCCAAGAACGGTTATCCCTGTATTCTGCGGGCGAGCTTCACGATGGGCGGCTCGGGCGGAGGCATTGCGTACAACCGCGAAGAATGTACGGTTATTCTGGAGCGTGGGTTGGCGCTTTCGCCGGTCCATGAAGTATTGATCGAAGAGAGCGCGCTTGGATGGAAGGAGTTTGAGCTCGAAGTGATTCGGGATCTGGCGGACAACGTAATCATCGTCTGCTCGATTGAGAATTTCGACCCGATGGGCGTGCACACGGGCGATTCGATCACGGTTGCCCCCGCGCAAACACTGACTGATCGCGAGTACCAGATGATGCGCGATGGGGCCATCCGGTGCCTGCGCGAGATCGGGGTGGATACGGGGGGCTCAAACGTGCAGTTTGCCATAAACCCGGAGAACGGGCGCATGGTTGTGATTGAGATGAACCCGCGCGTTTCGCGGAGTTCCGCGCTTGCATCGAAGGCCACGGGATATCCCATCGCGAAGGTGGCGGCGAAGCTTGCTGTCGGATACAGGTTGGATGAAATTCAGAACGACATTACCAAGGTAACCCCGGCATCTTTCGAGCCCACCATCGATTACGTTGTGGTGAAGATTCCGAAGTGGCAGTTCGAGAAGTTTCCGGGCGCGGACACGACGCTGGGCACGCAGATGAAGTCGGTGGGCGAGGTGATGGCGATTGGCCGCACCTTCAAGCAGGCCATGTGGAAAGGCATGCGGTCGCTTGAAACCGGAAAGGCGTTCGGGAGCGAGAAGTTCGACAAAGCGCTGATTGCGAACAAGCTGATTACGCCGACGCCGGACCGTTTGAATTACATCCTGTTTGCGCTCGAATGCGGGTATTCGGTGGAAGACATTCACGCGATGACCGCCATCGATCCGTGGTTTTTGGAGCAGTTGCGGCAGGTGATTGAACTGGAAGGAGAGGTGCGCGGCGAATCTCTGAACAGCGCGACCGCGGATTTGTTCCGGCGGGTAAAGCGGAATGGGATCTCCGATCCGCAGTTGGCGCGGATTTGGAATGCCGGCGAGATGGAGGTACGCGGGCGGCGCAAGGAGCTGGGCGTCGCGGCTGTGTTCAACCGCGTGGACACGTGCTCGGCCGAGTTCGAAAGCTTCACGCCGTATCTCTATTCGAGCTACGAGAGCCATTGCGAAGCGGAGCCGGCGAATGTGCCGAAGGTGATGATTTTGGGAAGTGGGCCGAACCGGATCGGCCAGGGGATCGAGTTCGATTACTGTTGCTGCCACGCTTCGTTTGCATTGCGGGAATTTGCAATGGAATCCATCATGGTGAATTGCAATCCGGAAACCGTGTCGACGGACTACGATACGTCCAGCCGGTTATACTTCGAGCCGCTCACGCTGGAGAACGTGCTGAATATCTGCGATACGGAGAAGCCGGATGGCGTCATCGTGCAGTTCGGCGGACAGACTCCACTGAATCTGGCATTGCCGCTGAAGCGGCTGGGCGTGCCGATCATCGGGACGGACCCGGAGAATATCGATTTAGCGGAAGACCGGAAACTGTTCGGGAAGTTGCTGCGGGATTTGGGCATACCTTCTCCCGCGAACGGGTCCGCCACCAGCGTGGAGCAGGCAGTGGAGGTAGCGCGCGCGATTGGCTATCCGGTGCTGGTACGGCCGAGTTATGTGCTGGGCGGGCGCGCGATGGTGATCGCTTATGAAGAGGCGACCGTTGAGCAGTATATGCGCGAGGCGGTGAGCTTTTCGCAGGACCGGCCGGTGCTGGTGGATCGTTTCCTGGAAGAAGCGACCGAAGTTGATGTCGATGCGCTTTCGGATGGGGAAGATGTTCTGATTGCCGGGATCATGGAGCACGTGGAAGAAGCGGGCGTCCATTCGGGCGATAGTTCGTGCGTACTGCCGCCGCATTCGCTTTCACCCGATGTGCTCAACACGATTCAGGACTACACGGTGCGGATGGCGCGCGCGTTGAAGGTGATTGGGTTGATGAACGTGCAGTACGCGGTGAAGGAGGGCGTTGTGTTTGTGATCGAAGTGAACCCGCGCGCTTCGCGGACCGTGCCGTATGTGAGTAAGGCGACCGGTGTGCCGCTGCCGAAGCTAGCGGTAGCCTTAATGCTGGGGCGAAAGCTGCGGGATGTGACCACGCATACCGGCGTGCTGCCTGTGCCGCGGAGCTTTGTGAAGAGCCCCGTGTTTCCGTTCAACAAATTTCCTGGCGTGGACCCGGTGCTAGGGCCGGAGATGCGGTCCACCGGCGAAGTAATGGGCGTGGGCGAGAGCTTTGGGGAAGCGTTTGCAAAGGCCCAGTTGAGCGCCGGGACTCCACTGCCCGATAGCGGAACTGTATTTGTGAGCGTGAATGACCGCTTCAAGGGCGAGGCGGTGGAAGTGGCGCGGAAGTTTTCAGATTTAGGATTTTCTTTGGTGGCGACGCGCGGGACTGCCAGCGCGATCCGCGCGGCCGGCATGAGTTGCAAGACGGTATTCAAAGTCAATGAGGGCCGGCCGAACGCGGTGGATTTGTTGAAAGCCGGAAGCTTGCAACTCGTGATTTATACCGCTACCGGGGCTGTGTCTTTTTCGGATGAGAAGGCCATCCGGCGAAGCGCTGTGCTGTACCGCGTGCCTTGTATCACTACTTTGAGCGGGGCTCGCGCCGCCGCGGAAGCAGTGGCTTCCAGGCGAAGGGATCCGATTCGGGTCTGGAGC
>JALYXI010000258.1 GCA_030947245.1 Acidobacteriota bacterium | reverse complement strand
GGATATCCATGGGATGGGGGGAGGTCTTTGCCGTTCATCTGAAACGCAAGGACAACTTCGGGACGCCGGGCCTTTTCGATCGGTATGCTGCGGGCAAAATGGATGGCCCCGGCGGGATGGGGATCGTTCTTGCCTTCTCCTTGATCCGCGCCCTCCAGCACTACTTCGAGCGCGTTACTAGTCAGACCTGCCCGGTCGAGGACAGCCGAAAGCGGCACGCCGGTCCATTCGGCAGTGCTTACAGCGCCCAGCTCCCACTGCGCGCCTGGGACTTGAGGCGCCAGAAACACGCGGCTGTTGCCCGCGCACTCCAGCGTGGCCGGAACTTTGATAGAGGGCATCGCACGAAGTTCGCTGTAAGAAAGATCAAGGGGCTTGTTGAGCGTGCCTTCCACGCGGAGCTTCCAGGTTTCGGCGGAAAGCTTCGGAACCGGATGGTGGCTCCGGATATAGAACCGGTCATTCGGAGTCAGGAAAGAGTTGAGTGAATCGAAAGGAAATTCAAGGTTTTCCGGCTCCTTCTGGCGAATAATCATGCCGGGGGTTTCGGCCTGCCCGGCAAGGGGTAGAGCCGCTGCCGCAGAAAGGAGAGCGCGTCTGGATATTCCGCCGTTCAGCATGTAATCACCCATTGAACCATGACGGAATACATGCCGGCGTCCGGGATTCCGCACACCGGATTCTGCACGCGCGGCGACCGCAGGTTACAATAAAGAAAGGAAGAGGAATCAATCATGGTGCAACTGACAGGGACAGCCGTCTCAAAAGTAAAAGAGATTATCTCGAGCCAGGACCCGCAACCGGCCGGGCTACGAATTTCCGTAGTTGGTGGAGGATGCTCAGGCTTCAGCTATTCGATGGCCTTCGAAAACACGCCGAACATGCTGGACAAGACTTACAACTACGACGGGCTGAAGGTATTTGTGGATCAGGCGAGCCTGTTGTATTTGGATGGAGCACAGGTGGACTACGTGGAATCGCTCGAAGGATCAGGCTTCAAGTTTGAAAATCCCCAAGTGAAGTCGACTTGCGGTTGCGGCAGTTCGTTCAGCGTATAACAACATACTAAGGGACTGGCGTAGCCCAGTCCCTTACCGAAACTCATTCCCGGTTCATGCGACTGCGGGGTGGCTCATTTCACTTGAATTCATGCGCACGCTGACCAGTTTGGAAATCCCGGCTTCCTGCATAGTGACGCCGTACATCGACTGAGCAGCCTCCATTGTCTTCTTGGAATGCGTGATGATGATGAACTGCGTATCGAGCGACATTTCCTTCAGCAATTTAGACAATCTACCGATATTGGCTTCGTCGAGCGGAGCATCCACTTCATCGAGGACACAAAACGGACTCGGCTGAAATTTAAAGATAGCCATCAACAGAGCCATCGCTGCCATCGACTTTTCGCCGCCGGAGAGAAGTAACACGTTCTGAAGCTTCTTACCGGGAGGCGATGCGATAATGTCGATGCCGCTCTCCGAAGCGTTCGATTCGTCGGTAAGGCGCATCTCGCCGGAACCTCCCCCGAATAAGGTCTGGAACGCCTGCTTGAAGTTCTCGTTTATGGCGTCGAACGCCTCCTGAAACCTGCTGCGTGAGATCTGGTCGATTTCGTGGATCGCCTTTTCGGTATCCCGAATTGAATCCAGCAGATCCTGGCGCTGAGCTGTAAGAAAATCCTGCCGAACTTGGGCCTCTTCAAACTCCTCGAGCGCCTGCGGGTTAATGGGTCCTAAGCTCTCAATTTTCTGCCGGACATCGTTGTAACCGCGCTCCACCTCCGCGAGATCGACCGGAACACTCAGGTCAGCATGCTCCAGATCGGCTAGCCCCATTCCCAATTCTTTACGGCTGGTTTCTTCGAGGAATTTGAGCTCGGATTGCCGGCGCACCAGTTCCACTTCAATTTCAGTGCGGCGTTGGTGGCTTGCTTCGATCTGTGAACGCAGGCCTTTCAACCATTCCTCAGCCGCTTGCAGTTCCGTTCGGCGGCTAGCCTCCCTGTCAGCCAGGATGAGCACTGCGGACTCGGTTTCCAGGGTCAGTTCGGCAAGAGTGCCGGCCTTCTCATCGAGCTCGATATTTTCCGAAAGAATACGGGCCCGGTGCTCGCCCATACGTTCGATGTCTTCTGAAAGGTTCGAGCGGCGGGAAGCCATGTCGCGAATCTGGGCTTCCAGGCGTTGCAAGGTGGCGCTGGCAGCACGATGCCGTTCTTCCAATGCGGCGAGGCCGGCGCGAAGCGCGGAATGCTCTTCCCGGACCCGCGCGGCATCGGCCGACGCAAGGTCCAACTGCTCCCGCGCGCTTTCGAGCGAGAGCTCTCTCACGGCGCGCTCTTCATCCTTCCGGGCCGCAGCCGCATGGTTTCGCTCCCTCTGCTCCAGGGCGCGCGCACGTTCCCTGTTCAAACGGTCCAGATCAAGCCGCGCGACTGAAATACGGGAATTGGCGCGATTGTGCTCCTCGGTAAGCTTCCGCATCTCATGGCCAAGAGCAAGCGCGTCCTTTTCACGCGTTTGTTGAAGCATTCTGAGGCGCTCAAGATCGTGCTCCAACCGGGAAATTTCCTCAGTTAGTCTTTCGAATGTTCCAATGCTTTCGGCAAGCAATCGGTCCTGTTCCGTAACAGACTTTGTCACTTCCCGGAGTTCCCGCTTCAGAGCCAGAGGTCCGCTGGCTTTCTTATGGCCTCCTGACAACATCCGGCCGTGATAACACTGTCCGTTGGCAAGCAGAAAGTAAAAGTCAGGGTGTAGCGCAGCCTGTTCCCGCGCCTGATCGGGGCCGGAAGCCAGATAGCAATTGGTCAAACGCGGTAGCAGGGCAGAGGCTTGTTGGGTGAGCCCGTTGGTAAGCCGCAGGTGATCGGCCAGGCGGGGCAAGTCGGGAGCGTTCTCCGGCGCTGGCCACGCCGTTGGGATACCCTGCTCCACGAGGAAGGTGGCACGGCCTTCCAGCGCTTCGCCCGCAGCAGGGTGAAAGATCTGCATGCCGCGTTCGGCCTGCTCCCACGATTCCACCACGACGTATTCCAGTTGATCACGAAGAAACTCTTCGGCGGCGCGTTCGAAGGTGGGATCCACTTCCACGAAATCCGCCAACACGCCCAGCGGCTTGAACCCGTTCACTGTACCGCGATCGGCGGCGTTGAACAGGCGTTTTACAGAGTCCGTGGTGTAAGAGTGGTGCGAGATGACGTTTTCGAGAGACTCCTTTTTCGCCTTCAGGCGGGAGCATTCCGATCTGAGTTGATCGAGTTGCGCCCGGGACTGCGCGGCCAAGCCGCGCCTAGCCCCGAGAGTCTCTTCCGTTTGGCGCTTCTCCCCCGTGACCGTTTCCAAATCCATCTGGCGCCCGCTCAGAGTTTCCGAGAGTTCGCTGCGCGCTTCGGTCAGCCGCACAATCTCGGCCGAAGCATTCTCTTCCTCACGGCCGACGCGCGCGGTTTCCCGGTCGATACCAACGAGAAACTCGTCCGCCTGAGCAAGCTGATTCTTTAACGTGTTCGCTTCCCCAAGCAGCCGGAGCACTACCGCGCGGTTGCCTTCAATCGTCTTTTCATGTTCACGGAGCAGGTTCTGCAACTGATCGCGCACCTGATTCTTCTCGATCATTTGAGAGCGGGAAGCCGTAATTTGGCTTTCCATCTCACGGACCGTCACTGCCAGACCGTCGCGTTCGGATCGGGAAACGGCAAGCCGGCCGTCCAGCTCTTTGGTTTCTTCTTCGCCCCGGGCCATTCGCTGCTCCAGAGCGCCGCTTTCGCGCACCTGGGCTTCCAGCCGTCCGCGGGTACGCTCGCTTTCCACATTGGCTTCGGCCAGTCTTTTGCGCTGACCCGTCAGTTCCCGTTCCAGGCCACAGCAGACATCCTGAAGAGCCGAGCGATCCTGCTCGCCCCTGCTGACCTGTTCCATCAATTGCCTAAGCGCTGCAGATGCTTCTTCCAGCGCCAGCGCCGCGTCGCGAGCCTCGGCATCCAGCACATGGAAGCGCGCGCCCAGCAGCGTGCGCAGACGTATATCGAGATCGGCTTTCAGCTCGGAATAGCGCTTGGCCTTCGCGGCTTGGCGTTTTAAGGAGTTCACCTGGCGCGTCACTTCGTCCAAAATGTCGAACACTCTTGCCAAGTTCTGCTTGGCGCTCTCCAGCTTCGATTCGGCCAGCCGCTTGCGGCTCTTGTACCGGGTAATACCGGCGGCTTCTTCTATGACACCCCGGCGGTCGGAAGGTTTTGAGCTGAGAATCTGACCGATGCGGCCCTGTTCGATGATCGCGTAGCTTTCCGGACCCAGGCCTGAACCCATAAAGATATCCTGGATGTCCCGGAGCCTTGCCTGGCGGCCATCGATCAAGTACTCGCTTTCCCCGGAGCGGAAAAGGCGGCGTGTAATCGTGACTTCAGACGGCTTCGCCGGAAGCACGGTGACGTTGTTGGGGGCTGGGCTCGACTCGGATTCAGGCGGCTCGGGGCCGTTCGGACTGTCTGCGGCAGGGGCATCCACTACCGGGTCCACCAGCACCATCGTGACCGAAGCCATTCCTACCGGCTTACGGTTGCGCGTACCCGCGAAGATGACATCTTCCATGCGCGCGCCCCGCAGGCTGCGGGCGGACTGCTCACCCAGGACCCACGTGATCGCATCGCTCAGGTTCGACTTCCCACAGCCATTCGGGCCAACCACGGCCGCAATGCCGCTGCCCTGGAATTTCAATTCCGTACGGTCGCAAAATGATTTGAAGCCCTGTAGTTCAACTCGTTTTAGTTTCAGCAAACCATCCTCGCTTTGCTCGGGTGTCACTATATTAAACGCGCTTCGGGTGCAAAGTAAAGCCAGTGCACCACGAGTAATAGGTAAGATGATAGCGCGAGTACAACATGATGTTGCACCCTTCCGAGCAGCGTCAAGTGGCAAAAAGAGGAGTATCCTCGAAACGAGGGATCTTCCATGCGCAAATGTTTCGCTGTCCTTCTTCTTACCGCAGTTTGCATGTTGGGCGCCCCCGGTGGGCGAGGTGGCGGACATTCCGGCGGTTCACGCGGCGGCTTTTCCGGGGGCGGTTCGTTCGGCAGAGGGGGAAGTTTTGGTTCCGGCGGCTATCGCGGGGGTTACAACTCAGGCGGCTACAACTCACATGGGTCTGGCTATCGCGGTGGTTACGGGCAGGGTGGTTATCGTGGAGGGTATGGCTACGGTGGCTATCGCGGGGGTTACGGCTACCGCGGCTACGGCTATGGTGGATATGGGTTTGGACTCGGTTTTGGCCTGGGACTCGGAGGCTTCGGGTTCGGGTATGGCGGTTTTGATTACCCTGGCTACGGGTATGGAATCGGCTACGGATATGACGCCTACCCCGGTTACAGTTACGGCAATTCGTACGCGCCAGCCTATTACTACGAGCCTGCGCCTGTAGTCACGCAAACCCTACCTTCGCGGCCCGTGGTGGTCAATCAATATTACTCGCAACCTTACTCGCAACCTGCAACCGCTACTTCAGCCGTGCGCGAACGCCAGGATCCGCCTCCCGGAAGGGACGCGCAAGGCCAACTCCAAACGCTGATTGCGTTCCCGGACGGCAGCGTTCAGATCGCCGTCGCGTATTGGACAACAGGAAATACACTGCACTATGTCACGCGCGATAAGGTGGAAAAGCAAGTAGCGCTTGGGTTGATCGATCGCGCGATGACAGATCAGCTCAATCGCGAGCGGCACGTTCAGTTTCGGCCTTAACCTCTAAAATCACCCTGGCAACAAGCTTTCGCCCATAAGGAAAGCGTCCACGCCACGGGCGGCCTTGCGGCCTTCAGCAATGGCCCAGACCACTAAAGATTGTCCGCGTCTCATGTCCCCTGCCGCAAAGACGCCGGGACTGCTGGACATGTAATTTGCGTCGGCTTGTACATTTCCGCGAGGATCCAAAGCGATGCCCAGCTTCTCAATTAGACCGGTTCGTGTGGGACCGGTAAAGCCCATAGCTAAGAGAACCAGATCGGCTGGGATGGTGAACTCGGCGCCGGGCAGCTTGTCGAATTTCGGCGGGGAACCCACGCGCGTTGCGTGCAGATGCGTCACCTCGCCTCCCTCATTGCCCGTGAAATGGGTGGTCGCGATACCCCAATCCCGGATGCCGCCCTCCTCGTGCGCGCCCTCCGTGCGAAGCTGCATCGGCCAAAGCGGCCAGGGTGTCGATGCCGCCCGCGTGTCCGGCGGCTTAGGCATCAACTCGAACTGGTGAACGCTCAGCGCTTTGTGACGGTGACAGGTACCCAGGCAATCGGCGCCGGTGTCCCCGCCGCCTATGATCACCACGTGCTTCCCGGCAGCGGATATCTGTCCCTCTACCAAGTCTCCTTCATTGGCCTTGTTCTGCTGCGGAAGGAACTCCATCGCGTAGTAAATCCCGCTGAGGCCGCGCCCGGGAACGGGCAGGTCGCGCGGGTTTTGCGCGCCACCCGCCAGCAGCATCGCGTCGAACTGCTTCTGTAACACAGACGCGTCGGCAGCCTCCCCAATGTGCTGATTGGTCAGAAACTCGACGCCCTCCGCCTCCATCTGCTTGAGACGGCGGTCCAGGACGTGCTTTTCCATCTTGAAATTGGGGATCCCGTAACGAAGCAGGCCGCCGATGCGATCGTCTTTCTCGAAAACGGTGACCCAGTGGCCTGCCCGGCACAATTGCTGCGCGGCGGCGAGACCCGCCGGGCCTGACCCAATTACCGCGACCCGTTTGCCCGTGCGGTGCGCAGGCGGTTCAGGCGTCACCCAGCCTTCCGACCAAGCGTGTTCGATAATCGACTTCTCGATTTGCTTGATGGTCACTGGCGGTTCGTTGATCCCAAGCACGCAAGCGGCCTCACACGGGGCAGGACAGATGCGGCCTGTAAATTCGGGGAAGTTATTGGTTGCGTGCAAACGCCGGATTGCTTCGCGCCATCGATTCCGGTACACCAGATCGTTCCAATCGGGAATCAGGTTGTTCACCGGGCACCCGTTATGGCAAAACGGCACCCCGCAATCCATGCAGCGTGCGCCCTGCGTGCGCAGGCGGTCTTCAGGGAAATCCTGATAGATCTCAAACCAGTCATTCACGCGTTCCGCGGGGGGGCGGCGAAGGGCTAGCTCGCGGGTGAATTCTTTAAACCCGGTGGGCTTACCCATGGGCCATCACCTCCTGCGGTTTTTGGACTAGTGCAGCAGTGGGAACGCGGATTTGGGACATGATGCGCTTGTATTCGTGCGGGTAGACTTTGACAAATTTGGGAAGCATGGAGAGCCAGTTTTCCAGAATCCATTTGGCGCGCGAACTGCCCGTGGCTTCGAAGTGCCGGGTAATCCAGTGCCGAAGGGTGCGCTGGTCTTCGGGGTCGAAGATTTGTTCAAGATCGACGCCGGCGCGATTGCAGCAATTCTTGGAAAACTCGCCCGCTTCGTCGAGTACATAGGCGATGCCACCCGACATGCCGGCAGCGAAGTTTCGCCCCGTGCGGCCGAGTACGACGACCAGCCCGCCGGTCATGTATTCACAGCCGTGATCGCCCAATCCCTCCACCACGCCGGTTGCACCGGAGTTCCGAACCGCAAAGCGCTCGCCCGCCATGCCGTTGAAGAACGCTTCGCCGGAAGTTGCGCCATAAAGGACCACGTTGCCGACCAGAATATTCTCTTCCGGGACAAACGTGGATGCGCGCGGGGGATATACAATGATCCGGCCGCCCGACAGCCCTTTACCGACATAATCGTTGGCGTCGCCTTCCAGTTCCAGCGTGACGCCCTTCGCCAGGAATGCCCCGAAGCTTTGACCGGCAGACCCGGTAAAGCGGAACAGAATGGTATCCTCAGGCAGGCCCGCCGCGCCGTGTTTGCGCGCGATCTCGCCCGACAGCATCGCCCCCACCGTGCGATGCGTGTTTCGGATGGGGAGCTTAATCTCGATGTTCGTGCCGGTGTCGATCGCCTCCCGGGCATGATCGATGAGCTTAAAGTCAAGCGCTTCGTCGATGCCGTGGTCCTGGGCGGTCACGCATCGGCGCGCAATGCGGGAAGGCATGGGCGGATTGTAAAGAATGGCTGAGAAGTCCAGGCCCTTGGCCTTCCAGTGGTCTACGGCGCCTTTCATCTCCAGCATGTCGACACGCCCGACCATTTCTTCCACCGTCCGAAATCCCATGCGGGCCATAATGGCGCGAAGCTGCTCGGCCAGGAAGAAGAAGAAATTGATGACGTTCTCAGGCTGACCCTTGAACTTTTGCCGCAGCTCGGGGTCCTGCGTAGCGATGCCGACGGGACAGGTGTTCAGGTGGCAAACGCGCATCATGATGCACCCGAGCGCGACGAGCGGCGCGGTGGAGAAGCCAAACTCTTCGGCGCCAAGCAGTGCGGCGATAGCCACATCACGGCCGGTCTGCAGCTTGCCATCGGCCTGAACGCGAATGCGGCCGCGCAGATCGTTCATCACCAGAACCTGCTGCGTTTCGGCTAGCCCCAGTTCCCAAGGCGCACCGGCGTGTTTCAGACTTGTAAGCGGCGAAGCTCCAGTTCCGCCATCGTAGCCGCTGATCAGAACAACATCGGCATGCGCCTTCGCCACGCCCGCCGCCACTGTGCCAACCCCTACTTCGCTCACCAGCTTGACCGAAATCCGCGCTTGCGGGTTGACGTTCTTCAGATCGTAAATCAGCTGAGCCAGATCCTCAATGGAGTAAATGTCGTGGTGAGGCGGCGGAGAAATCAGTCCGACTCCGGGTATGGAATGGCGGACACGCGCAATTTCCTCATCCACTTTGTGACCTGGAAGCTGTCCGCCTTCGCCCGGCTTCGCTCCCTGCGCCATCTTGATCTGCAGCTCATCCGCGTTCACCAGGTAATCGGTAGTGACTCCGAAACGGCCGCTCGCAACCTGTTTGATTGCGCTGCGCCGGTTATCGCCGTTGGCATCGGGGCGGAAGCGAACTTCATCTTCCCCGCCCTCGCCGGTATTCGATTTACCCCCAAGCCGGTTCATCGCGATCGCAAGCGTCTCGTGCGCTTCTTTGCTGATCGAGCCGAAGGACATCGCGCCCGTCGCAAACCGTTTCACAATCGAAGTAGCGGGCTCCACTTCGTCCAGGTGCAGCGGCTCCGCCGCTTCCTTGAACTCCATCAGGCCGCGGAGCGTGGCAAGGTGTTTGTTCTGCTTGTCAATCAGAGCGGCGTATTCCTCGAACGTTCCAAAGCTGTTCTGACGAACGGCGTGCTGAAGCTTCTCAACGGTAGCCGGATTGAACAGGTGGTATTCGCCTCGGACCCGGTATTGGTAAGTTCCGCCAATCGCGAGATCGGTGTCGCTACCCGCGGCCTGCTGAAGCGCGTGGGCGTGCCTCATCTGCGCTTCGCGGGCCAGCGTGTCGAGACCGATGCCCTCAATACGGGAAGAAGTGCCCGTGAAGTATTCGTCCACCAGCTTGCGGTTCAGGCCAACGGCCTCGAATACCTGCGCGCCGCGATAGCTTTGCAGTGTGGAAATGCCCATCTTGGAGAAGACCTTCAACAAGCCCTTGTTGATGGCTTTAATGAAACCGTACTGGGCCTTTTGCGGATCCAGGCCCTCAATGCTCTCCAGAGTTTCAAACGCAAGATAAGGGTTGATGGCGCTCGCCCCATAGCCGATC
The DNA here is from genome assembly GCA_030947245.1 of Acidobacteriota bacterium. Lineage (GTDB taxonomy): Bacteria > Acidobacteriota > Terriglobia > Bryobacterales > Bryobacteraceae > JALYXI01. The sequence continues at coordinate 8,402 of JALYXI010000258.1, read as the reverse complement.
AGCAGAGCAAAATGCATCACCTCGCGGGGCTCGCCGGATTCGATGATCAATGCCACCTGAGTGCGGGTGCCTTCGCGGACCAAGTGGTTGTGCACGGCCGCCAACGCCAGCAGCGATGGCATGGGAGCATAATCTTCATTGATGCCGCGGTCCGAAAGAATCAGCACATTGTAGCCGGACTGAATTGCAACGCTTGCCCGGCGGCACAGCGCGTCCAGAGAACGCTTCAGGCCGTCTTCGCCATCGGCGGCGCGGAACATAATCGGCAGCGTAGAGGCCAGAAAATCACCTTGCGATACCCGGCGAAGTTTTTCGAAATCGCGGTTCGTAAGAATCGGGTGTGGAAGTTTCAGCGTATGGCAGTGGATCGGTGTTTCGTCCAGGATATTGCGCTCGCAACCGATATAGCTGACCAGCGACATCACCAACTCTTCGCGAATGGGGTCGATCGGCGGGTTGGTCACCTGCGCGAAAAGTTGCTTGAAATAGTTAAACAGCGGCTGCGGCTTGTCCGAAAGACAGGCCAGCGGCGTGTCGGTTCCCATGCTGCCGATCGGCTCTTCGCCTTTCTCGCCCATGGGACCAAGAATGATCTTGATGTCTTCATCCGTGTAGCCGAACGCGCGCTGGCGCATCAACAGCGTGCCGGGGTCGGCAGTCTGGACGCGCCGGGGCTCGGGCAGGCTTTCCAATTTGATCTGGTTCTGCTCCAGCCATTCGGCGTAGGGCTGGCGGCTGTATAGCGTCTCTTTAATTTCCTGGTCGGAAATAATGCGGCCCGCAACCGTATCCACCAAGAACATCTTGCCGGGCTGAAGCCTTCCTTTCTCCTGAATGTCTTCGGGTTTAATCTGAAGAACGCCGGTTTCCGAAGCCATCACCACCAGGCCATCTTTGGTAACCAGATAACGGGCAGGGCGCAGACCGTTGCGGTCCAGTGTCGCGCCGATCACGCGGCCATCCGTGAATGCAACCGCGGCGGGACCGTCCCAGGGTTCCATCAGGGAGCAGTGGTATTCATAGAACGCGCGCTTATCCGGGTGCATCTGCTCGTTCGACGCCCAGGCTTCCGGAATCAGCATGGCCATGGCGTGCGGCAGGCTACGGCCGGATTGCACCAGCAACTCCAGGACATTGTCGAATGTAGCCGAATCGCTGCCCGCGGACTGGATGATGGGAAACAGCTTTTGCATGTCCTCGAAGTACGGCGAGGCAAGAATCGATTGCCGGGCATGCATCCACGCCGCATTTCCGCGAACCGTGTTGATCTCTCCGTTATGGGCGATGTAGCGGTACGGATGGGCCAGCCGCCATGCCGGAAAGGTATTGGTAGAAAAGCGCTGATGGACCAGGCACAGAGCACTCACGACGTCCGGGTCGGCCAGATCACTATAAAAATTGGTAATTTGCGGGGCCAGCAACAGCCCTTTGTAGATAATGGTCCGCGCGGACAGCGAAGGGATGTAAAAATAATCGGGGTCGTCCAGGTTGAGCGCAAGAACAGCGGCTTCTATGCGCTTTCGAACGATGTACAAGCGCCGCTCCAGCGCGTTCTCGTCCATGCCGGGCGCGCGGCCGACAAAAATCTGCTGGATATACGGTTGGCTCTTGCGGGCCTCGCGTCCAATCGCGGTGGGGTCCGTGCGAATATCGCGCCAGCCGAGCATGGTTAAGCCTTCTTCCCGCACAATGCGCTCCATTACGCCTTCGCACTGGAGTCTCTGCTGCCGCTCGACCGGAAAAAAAACCATACCTGCGCCGTACTCACCAGGGGCGGGCAACGTAAAGCCCAAGCGCTGGGTCTCCCGGGCGAAAAATTTGTGCGGAATCTGGATCAGAACGCCCGCGCCGTCACCCGTGTCGGGATCGCAGCCGCATGCGCCGCGATGGGTGAGGTTCACCAGAATTTGTATGCCCTTCAAAATGATGTCGTGCGTCTTCTGGCCTTTCAGGTTGGCTACAAAGCCGATTCCACAAGCATCGTGCTCGTGTTGCGGATCGTAAAGTCCCTGGGCAGGGGGTAGGCCGGGAAAATGGGAGTGGTTGCTCATGGCCGTGTTTGGGTTTGTGTGCAAGAGTAGCAACCCGCGCAAAATTAGGCAAGAAGATAATTCTGCTTGCTTGACATTAGCTTCTCTTATGTTACGTTAACTTACGTGATGTTCCCGGACGCGAAGCTCTTTCGAGATATTGCGCACTGCCGGAGCATCAGCCGTGGCGCCGCGCTCAACCGAATCTCGCAATCCGCCGCTAGCCAGCAATTGCAGGAAATGGAGCGCCGTTTAAGTGTCCAACTGCTGGACCGGAGTGTACGGCCGGTCGGCCTGACGGAGGCCGGAAAACTATACTCGGAGCTTTGCCGGGATATAATCCGGCGCGAGGAAGAGTTCCGGGCCGGCCTCGAAGCGCTCAAGACCGAGGTGGAGGGCCAAGTCCGTGTAGCGTCCATCTACTCGGTCGGTTTATACGAAATGACGCGCCTTCGGGAGACTTTATGCGCGCGTTTTCCCAAAGTGCAGCTTGAAGTGGAATACCAGCATCCGGATCGGATTTACCATTCCGTGTTAACCGACCACGCGGATTTAGGGCTGGTCAGCTATCCGGAAGCGGTGCGGGAAGTCTCCGTAATCGACTGGAGGGAAGAGCCGATGGTTGTGGTGCTCCCCGCCGGGCACCCGCTGGGATCCCGCGCGGAGATTGACCCGGCGCTGCTGGAAGACCAGCCGTTCATTGCTTTCGACAGCGATCTGGGAATCCGGCGGCACATCGATCGCTTCCTCCGGGAGAGGGGAGTCGAGATTCGCGTCGTGATGGAATTCGACAACATTCAGACCGTGAAAGAGGCGGTCGCGCTGGGTTCCGGGATCAGCATCCTTCCTCATTGCGCAGTGGAAGCGGAGATTGCGCAAGGCCGGCTAGTGGGTGTTGCGCTCACAGAGAGTCTTTCGCGTCCTGTCGGCATCATTCATCGCCGCCGGAAGAAGTTGAACCGTGCGGCGCGCGAGTTGATCGGCCTCCTCGTACCGCCGGCGTCATTCGCAAAGCTATCTCTCATGTAAGATAGAGCTTCCTCGGGAGGTTCAATGCGATATTTGAACGTTTGTACAGCGTTGTTTGCCACGTTGATTCCTGGCTTCGCCGCCAAGGAGCGGCCATTGCTCCTCCAGCAGCCCACTCTCAGCCAGACTCACATCGTTTTTTCTTATGCGGGCGATCTTTGGAGCGTCGCGCGCGCCGGTGGCAATGCCACGCGTCTTACCACCGGTTTAGGCGCCGAAAGCAATCCTCTATTTTCTCCGGATGGCCGGCAGATCGCGTTTCGGGGCGAGTATGAAGGGAACTCCGATGTTTATGTGATACCGGCCCAGGGCGGCCAACCGAAGCGGCTTACCTTTCATCCGGCCGACGATACGCCTGTGGCGTGGACTCCGGATGGCGATTCTATTTTGTTCCGCACTACGCGCGACAGTTATTCCCGCTTCTCCCGGCTGTATACCGTCCCCGCGCGCGGAGGCTTCGAAACGCCGGTCGACCTCCCCATGGCCTATGCCGGTTCGTATTCGCCGGATAGCCGCAGCCTGGCCTACATGCCGCTTTCACCCGCCTTCGCCATGTGGAAGAATTACCGCGGCGGTGAAACCACAAAGATCTGGCTTGCGCGGCTTTCCGATGCCCATGTGGAAGAGATCCCGCGGAACAATTCAAACGACTTCAACCCGATGTGGACAGGCAGTTCGGTATATTTTCTTTCCGATCGCGGCGGTCCGGTTTCGCTGTGGTGTTTTGATACGGGGTCGAAGAAGCTGACCGAAGCGGTTCGGAATACAGGCCTGGATCTGAAGAGCGCCAGCGCCGGGCCCGGCGCCATTGTTTATGAGCAGTTCGGAACAATCTTTCTCTACGATCTGAATTCAAAAAAATCGAACCGTGTCGACGTCTCCGTGTTGGGAGACCTTCCCTCGTTGCGGCCCCGGTTTGAGAACGTGTCGCTAGTGATCCGCCAGGCCTCTCTTTCTCCCACCGGCGCGCGCGCGCTGTTTGAAGCCCGCGGCGATATTTTTACGGTGCCGGTTGAAAAGGGTGATGTCCGCGACATCACCAACACCCCGGGCGTGTTCGAGCGCTTTCCCTCCTGGTCGCCCGACGGCAAGCAGATAGCCTACTTCTCCGACGCTTCAGGGGAGTACCAATTACACCTGCGCGCGCAGAACGGTCAGGGGGAGGTGCGCGTCATCAATCCGGGCAAGCCCGCGTTCTATTACGATCCGGTCTGGGCTCCGGACAGCAAAAAGATCGTTTACCGCGACAGCATGCTGCAGTTGTGGGTCCTTGACCTGGCGAAGCCGGTCCCCATGCTGATTGACCATGACACTTATGATGTTCCGGCGCGCAATCTGAACCCGCACTGGTCGCCCGACAGTAAGTGGATCGCCTACACGAAGCTGATGAAAAACCATCTGCGGACCGTGTTTCTGTACTCACTGGCGACCGGGAAAACGGCGCAGGTCTCGGACGGAATGAGCGACGCGGAAGATGCTCAGTTCGACCCCAACGGCAAGTATCTGTACTTCACGGCATCGACCGATACCGCGCTGACCACGGCTTGGCTTGACATGTCGAGTGATGGGCACGCCGTAACGCGGAGCGTGTACGTGACAGTTCTGAACAAGAACGATCCTTCCCCCTTGGCTCCCGAAAGCGATGAAGAGAAGACAGCGGAAGAGGTGAAAGAGATCGCGGCGGACAAGAAGCCAACTGAAAAGCCCGCTAAGTCGCCGGTCGTGCAAGTGCAGATCGATTTGGAGAACATCGGCCAGCGGATTCTCGCGTTGCCCGTTCCGGCGCGCGATTACAGCAATATGACTGTGGGCAAGACTGGCGTGCTGTTTGTCAGTGAACTGCTGCGCGCCGTCTCCGATGCGCCTCGCACTGGGCCCCCGGCCATCACGGTGCAGAAATTCGATCTGAAGACGCGAAAAACGGATAAGCTGCTGGACTCAGTCACTTCCTTCGATGTATCCGCGAATGGCGAAAAGATGCTCTACAAACAGGGCCTGAACTGGATCATCGCAAGCACTTCCGTGCCGCTGAAACCGGGTGAAGGCATTCTCAAACTGGAGAACATGCAGGCGCGCGTCGATCCCATGGCGGAGTACCGGCAGATGTATCAAGAGGCGTGGCGCGTAGAACGCGATTTCTTCTACGATCCGAACCTGCACGGCGTGTCTTTTGACACCACCCGGAAGCAGTTCGAGCCGTACCTGGAAGGCGTAGGCAGCCGGGCGGATCTGACGTATCTGTTCCAGGAGATGCTGGGCGGCATGTCGGTTGGGCATCTTCGAACCGGTGGAGGTGCGCTGCCGGTTTTGCCAAGTGCCAGAACCGGATTACTGGGGGCGGACTACCGGGTAGACAACGGCCGGTACCGCATTGAGCGCGTCTTTGGCGGGGAAAACTGGAATCCCGGCCTGAAAGCGCCGTTGACACAGCCCGGAGTGAACGTGAAAGCCGGTGAGTACGTGCTGGCCGTGAACGATCGCGAACTCCGTGCACCGGATAACATCTATAGCTATTTCGAACAAACTGTTGGACGGCCGGTTGCGTTGAAAGTGGGGCCAACCGCGGACGGGAAGGGATCGCGCGAAGTCACGGTAATTCCGGTGGAATCGGAGTTAGGTTTGCGCAATCTGGCGTGGATTGAAGAGAATCGCCGCAAGGTGGATCAGTTGAGCGGAGGCAAGCTCGCCTACATCTACATGCCGAATACGGGCGAGGGCGGCTTCACCAGTTTTAACCGGTATTATTTCGCGCAGCTTGGCAAGGAGGGCGCCGTAATCGATGAGCGCTTCAATGGCGGCGGCCAGATTGCGGACTACGTGATCGATGAACTGAAACGCAAGCAGACCAACTTCTTCATGACGCGCGCCGGAGAACCGTTCACGACTCCCCAAAATGCCATTTTCGGGCCAAAAGCGATGATCATCAACGAATACGCGGGTTCCGGCGGTGACGCAATGCCATGGCTGTTCCGCGATCAGAAAATCGGGCCGCTGATCGGGAAGCGAACCTGGGGCGGGCTGGTTGGTATCTTCGGAGCGCCCCCTCTGATGGACGGCGGCATGTTAACCGCTCCGAATTTGGCTTTCTACAACCTGAAAGGCGAATGGGATGTGGAAAATCACGGGGTCGCGCCTGATTACGACGTCGAGTTCGATCCCGCGGCGGTTCGCAAGGGCCATGATCCCCAACTGGAAAAAGCCGTCGCGCTGGTGATGGAAGATCTGGCCAAACATCCGCAACCGAAGTACAAGGTTCCGGCATTTCCGAATTATCACAAGAACGGAGCGGCTCCGGTTGCCACGGATGGGCAGTAATTAGACGAACACGTCCGCGCCCAGATGCACGCTGATCACCTTGGCAAGCAGAGTATGCAGACTTTCCCGGGTTTCCGGATAAAGGAATGTTTGCGCTTCGTCATCCCAGGAAAGTTTGAAGCTGCGCGATAGGGCGGAAACCCAGATCTGTTGCACCGGGGCATTGGGACTCACGACAAATTTCGCGGGCGGTTCATCGAATTCGACCGCCAAGGCTCCACTCTGAAAATCGACATCGAAGCCATGATCGTCAGAGGCGGCAATCAGAGCTTGGTTCAGATCCTCCAACGCTTCATCGGCCCGGTCGCGAAACTGTTGGTCATCCATATTTCTATTTCTGTCTTAGCACGGAGATTATGTCGTCCGCTGTAACGACACCCGCCAAGCGGCCCGCTGAATCCACAATCGGCAGGGTGAAGAGGTTGTACTTGTCGAATATTTCGGTAAGCCGGTCCTGCTTCTCATCCAATGTCGCGCGGCGCAGTTTCTCTGGCGCCAAAGTCTGCAAGGGCGTTCCGCCACTTGCCAAAAAAATACGGGCCAAAGGTACGCTCGCTTTCAGTACACCGGCGGAGTCTACCAGGAACAGAACGTTCACGCTCTCCAGCAGTTCTTCCTGTCCGCGCAGATGCTCGATGGCCTCTCGCACGGTGGAACCTTCCGGAAGCGCCACGTATTCCGTGTTCATCATGCCGCCCGCGGTGTCCTCCTCGAATTCCAGAAGCTCACGGACTTCATGGCCCGGCTCTTCTTCCATCTCGTCCAGGATCTCGTTGCTGGTTTCTTCTTTCAGTTCAGCAAGCGCATCGGCGGCTTCATTGGGAGACATCTCTTCCACGATGTCGGCCGCGACTTCGGGCTCGAGCGATTCGAGAATACTTGCCTGCGTGCCCGGATCCAGTTCGGAAAGAGCATCGGCGGCCACTTCGCTGTCAATGGTTTCGAAGATCGCCTCGCGTTCGGCGCTTCCCAACTCCTCAACAATATCTGCCAGGTCGGCCGGATGCATGCTCTCCAGTTTGTCGTTCGAGATATTGAGGCGAAGGCGGCGCTGCGGGTCGGGCTCAATGATGTTACAAAAATCCCACGGTATCGAATGAGGGCTGATTGGACCCTGCAGTTTCCGGATCGCGGACCGGGGCAGAGCGCCTTGCATCAGACGGCGCAGGATGCTCCGGATCCCCACATCTACCTCTAGAATCGCGAGGTAGTCTCCATCTGGCGAGCTTCTGCGCTCAAAACTCACATCGTTGACGCGAACCACTTTCCGGCCATTGACGTCGATGATCTGCTGGTCCAGCAGGTCGCGCCCGATCCGGAGCATGTACTCATCGGAGTGGTAAGGCACCAGTTTTTCGTCATTCAGGCGGATGCCGTCCAGCTGAATGGAAGAAACCTGTCCATACCGCACGGAAAGCCACGCGCCGCCCGCGCCCACCAGGAATCGATCAACGCGGGAAGCATCGATCAAAGGCACCAGTGCGGCGTCTTTCACGCGCCCAATACGGCGGCCCTTCAGGTCATAGACCGGAAGCGCGAGCAGTTCCGTGAAGTAGAGCAGCGTGTCAACCAAGTATTTCCGCCGGGAAGAGTCTGAACTCAATATGACGCAGCCACAAGGCGGGAGGCAAGACCCTTATCTTGGCGTAATCAGCCCGCCGAGCTTATTCTGTTCTCCCGCGGCAGTCCTGGGAAACCGCGCGGCATAGGCTTCCAGGTACTTCAGGCCGGCGCCGGTGTTGTAAACGACTATCTTTTCATCGGGCTTCAAGAATCCGGTTGCGATCAATTTCTCCAGGGCCGCGATGCACGCCGCCCCTTCGGGGGCAACAAACATGCCTTCTTCGCCGGCAAGCTGGATTCCCGCGGTGATCAGTTCATCATCGGAAATGGCTATCGCAGTGCCGCCACTCTTACTGACAGCATCCAGAATCAGAAAATCGCCAAGGGGTTTCGGGTCGCGAAGGCCTCTTGCCACGGTATGGGCCTCGTGCCTGTATTCGCTCCGGGCGGCGCCCTCCTCAAAGG
>JALYXI010000322.1 GCA_030947245.1 Acidobacteriota bacterium | reverse complement strand
ACCGTCCCAACAGGGCGGTTCCGCCAATTGGCAGCGCTTCGGCAGCCCTTCGGGGTCGATGCAAAACAATTCCACCCAGCAGTTTGGGCGCGTACCGCAGAGTGGCGGCTTCGCGTCCGGCCCTTCGGCAAATCGAACCCCCCAGCCGCAACAAAGCGGAGGATCCGGGTGGCAGCGTTTCGGCGACCCCGCCGCAGGCAGCAGGCAGAACTACCAGCCGGGCGCTAATTCCAGTTACGGAAGGCAAAATGGAACTTTCGATCGGACGCCGGCCTATAACGGGGGTCAGTTTCGAGGAAGCTCGCAGTCCGTCCAAGTAGCTCCCCCCATGGTGCGGGAGCGGCAACAAGGCAGCTTTGGGAGACAGCAAAGCTTTGGTTCACCGAATTATAGCCAGCCATCCCGTAGCCAGCCAAGTTATACCCGACCAACCTATAGCCAGCCGCGGTCAGAGAACCGCGCTCCTTCGCAAAGCTTCGGACGCTCGGCCAACAGCGCTCCCGCAAGCCACGACGCAGCGCGGCAGTCAGACGGTGGCGGCTCTCATAACCACCGCTAGATAAGTTGACATAATACTCATTATCGGAAGCTGTCTGTTAGTCGCCGGTGAAACTGATGTGCTCCAGCAAATTTAGGATGTTGTTGCCCTATTCGGGACGAACACCAAACTTCCAATCGAAAATTTTGGCGTCAATCGGCATTCGATGGTCCTCAGCCAGACGGTTTCGATCAGATCGAATCTTTTCCACCCAGTCTCCCAGGGGAAGCAGCAACTCGCGATAGACCAGGTATTCCATGCCGATGGTCCGGTCCGGCAGATGATCTTTTACGTCGTCCACCTCGTGGAGAAATGTTCGGCCGTTCGCGGCAGGCGCGCGCGGTTGCCAGGTCTTGGCCCAGGTGGCGGCCGCGCTTGCAAGTACCGCAGTTCGCTCGTCACGAAGGCGCACCGCGATTTCGATGGCGCGGTCGTATTCCGCGATCGCCTTCTTCGCATCGCTCTCCCGCCCGGCGCTCTCTACGATTTGCCGCATTTCGCCGAGACCCGCTAACATATTCAAGTTGTGGCGGTAGAGCTGCGCTATCGAGAGAAACACCTCAACGTTATACCGGTTGAAATCCACCCTGCGCAGGTTCTCATGCAACAGCCCGAGGAGTTCCTCGTTCGCCTCCACCGCCTCCGACGCCAGTTCCAGCCGGCGAGTCTCGGACGGCGATTTCACAGGCGGCAGTGGAAGGATCTGCTCCTTCGCCCGTTCCGGCGGATTGAAAATGCGATAGGAGTTTCCCCAGATGGGCTTCCGCGCGTCGGAAGGAGAGGTATCCCAACTGTCGGACCAGAACTGTGCTTGCAGGCTCATCAGTTGATACAGCCGGTCCATGCGGGTGGCGTGCGGACCGTAGAACTGCGCGTAAAACGAATCGCGAGCCTCTGCCGGATCGGGTGACGCCGGATGCCAGCCCCAGGCCGCAGCCGCCGCATAGCCAAGCCAGAACGTCTCGGGGTGCAATCCGCGATCGGCCCAGCCTGCGTTCATCATTCCCATGATGTCCGTCTGTTCACGCGCTGGATTCAACGAGATCGTACGGAAGATTTCTTCGAGATGTGGCCGGGGCAAGCGCTCCGGATGCATTCGCTGCGATGCGGGTAGCACGAAGTAGTCCGGGAAGAGAGGCTCTTCGCCCTCGGTGGAAGTGTAAATCATCTGTTTAATCCCGCGCCTGTGAAAAACAGGATCGAACTCCGGTCCGTACGTCTCGCCATTGATCGCGTGCGCGGGCAATGAGGAAATGTCTTGCGGTTTGAGCGGATACTCGCCCCAGAAGATCACGTTCCGTCCGCGCGCGTGCAGGTCATCCGCAACTTTTGCGACGAATGATGCCAGCAACTGCGAGGGGGATCCCGCCGGTTTTTCACGGCACTGCGCAGTATCGGCAAGCCCGATGTAATAGGCTTCATCAGTGGACAGGTAGACGTACTTGCCGCCCTTGTTTGCGTCCAGCAGGTCGTGAAACATGGCCAGCAAAAACTGGACCGCTTCCGGATTAGTGGAACAGAGTTCGTAGTTGCTGGAGGCGAACTCGCGGAACTTGGCGTACTCCGGGTGCTTTAAGATGAACGCGATGTGGCCCGGGCCGTCCAGATAGGGAATCAGCTGCACATGGTAGCGCAGGCCGTAATCGGTCAATTCCTGCAATTCGGCCGGGGAAAGAGCGTAGGGTTCCACCACTGCGGGCGCGCTCTTGAATCGAAAGTGCCCTTCCAGCTTGAGCGCAAAACCGTTGATCTTGTAAAAGGCCGCTTGGCGAAGAGCGGCTTTCAGCACCGGCAAACGGTCCAGGTGGTGTGCGTCGTCCCAATAAATCTGCCGCAATTGCAAGTCCGGCCAATCCGTAATACGGCCGGCGGGAAGCCGGAAACCGCCATTGCGGTTTTGTACCAACTGCACAAGCGTGGTCACCGCGTAAAAAAGGCCGGGGGCGCTGTTCGCGGTGAGCTCGATGCGCGACGGCGCGAGTTCCATGCGATACGCCTGCCCGGCCAACTGCGCGCGGTCGTGATCGAGCGCCGCTCCGATTGCGACGCTCCCTGGCTTCAGGTTCAAACGGATTACGCGCGGTCCTCCGGCGGCCAGGGTGATTCCGAATCGCGCCTGCAAATCTTCCTGAAGAGTCTGAACGGAAACATCGCTCGCCTCCAAACCGGGCGCGAGCGCGAGGGACCAGCCCGCGCCGAACGAAAAGTCGCCTTCGCCCAACTCCACCTGCTGCGGTTGCGGCAGGACGGCGTAACCGCGGGACGAGAGCGGAGATACCGCGAGAGTTTGACCCACTCCCGCCAGAGCGAAGACAACCCATGCCGCGGTTTGCATAGAAGTACTATAGATCGACGCGTGATCTGTGCGTGTAGAAATCGCTTGAATAGTTTTCAATTGACAGTACGATGTTGACGCGAACGTGCCGGAGCCAGAAGACTACTACCTCCCCATGCCATCAGGAACAACCTTCGTTATAGCAATTTACATTCTTTCCGAGTTCCTCTTGATCCCCGGTTCTTTGTGGGCCCAAGCCGAAAGCGGCACGATTGTCGGCACTGTCATGGATTCCGGGGGAGCGGTTCTGCCCAACGCCAAGGTAACGTTGACAAACAACGAGACGCAGCTCTCCCGAGTGGTGGCTTGTAACTCAAGCGGACAATACGTAGCCTCCTCCATTCCGACAGGAACCTATACCATCGCCGTCGAGGAGCCCGGTTTTCAAAAGCTGATCCGCTCAGGCGTAACATTAACAGCCGCGGACACGCTGACCGCGGATCTAACTCTCACGATAGGAAGTATTCAGGAAACCGTGCAGGTAACGGCTACCGCTCCGCTGGTGCAGGACCAGACCGCAGCCATCTCCTCGCTTGTCACTAATAAGCAAATACTGGAAATGCCTCTGAACGGAAGGACATTCACGTCACTGATACTTTTATCTCCTGGCGCGGCCGTAGGGTCCAGCAACAATCTGGCCTCGTCTCCCTACGCGATTCGCGGAAGCACGAACATTAGCGTAAATGGTTCAAGCCCTCAAAATAATGCGTATCTGATTGACGGCGTGGTAAACCGCAATCTTTGGCTAAACACCCTGATCATGGTACCCACGGTGGATTCCATTCAGGAGTTCAGGGTGTTGACTAGCAACTATTCCTCGGAGTACGGATCGGCTGCCGGAGCGATCACGGTAGTTCAAACGAAGTCGGGCACGAACGCCTATCACGGCAGTGCTTATGAGTTTTTACGCAATGACAAACTGGACGCCAATACGTTTTTTAACAACCGGCTTGGAGCTCAGAAACCGGCATTCCGCCGCAACGAGTTCGGCGCCACATCAGGCGGCCCGGTTCGCCGCGATAGAACGTTCTTTTTTGCGGATTATCAGGGAATCCGCATTCGGCAGCCACAGAGCGTCACATCTACTATTCCCACGCTTGCACAGCGGGCGATGGTGACCTCAGGCGATTTCAGCCTATTGGGAACGGCTGTCTATGATCCCGCCACAGCGCACCCAGGTCCAAACGGAACTGTCATTCGGGACGCGTTTCCAGGGAACCGGATACCGGTGAATCGGCTCGATCCGGCAGCCATCAAACTGTTGGGCTTGCTGCCAGGACCGACATCTTCCGCCGCCACGCGGAATTTCATTTTCATCCCCACACAGGGCCAGCGCACCGACCAATTTGACACTCGCCTCGATCAGAACCTCGGTAGTTCGGACCGTATTTTCTTCAAGTACAGCTATGACAACACATTCCAGACCAACCCCGGACTCCTTCCGTCGCCAGCAAATGCTGGGATTCCAATTGGACCGTACCTTTCTTCTGATGCCAACCTGAATGCGACGGGAGTTCCGTTGGTGAACCAATCAGTCACGCTAAACTTCACGAAGGTGATCGGTCCCAGTGCCGTTAACGAATCGCGTTTTGGCATTGTGCGTTGGAATGAATTCATCAACCCGCTGGGTAGCTCTTTCGATACAGCGTCAAAAATCGGGATTCCGGGTATCAACATTAACGATAAATCCGGAGGGCTGCCCGGGTTCACTATCACGGGCTACCAGGTGATCGGCGACAATTCCACATTCCCGGAGGATAGCCATACCACTTCATTCGATTATGAAGATGTTTTGACGTTGGTCCGCGGCTCCCATACTTTGAAGTTCGGCGGCTCATTCGTGCGCAACCGGTTCAATGGTTTCTCCTCCTTTCCAACCCGCGGCCAATTCGATTTCAACGGACAGTTTACCCGCCAGATTGGAACCAGCGGTTCGCAGACGGCTCTAGCCGATTTTGCGCTTGGCGCGACCGATGCGGTGACCCGCAACGTGCTTGTGGGAACTTTTGGAATGCGCTTTTGGGATCTGGCAGCTTTTGCAGACGACTCCTGGCGGGTAACAAACCGCCTGACACTCAACTATGGCCTACGCTACGAACTTTCAGCGCCGCCCTATGAAGTGCATGACCGCTGGTCGAACTTCAACCTGAATACCGGGCAATTGGTAATCGCAGGCGGCAAGAACGGCCGCCGCCTCCGCAAGTTCGACACGGGAGACTTCGCGCCCAGGCTTGGTCTTACTTACGCTCTTACCGCTGATAAGAGAACGGTTGTACGGAGTGGCTTCGGCATCTCTTACGTGGAGGCGGGCCAGGGTGGCGGGCAGCTTTATAAAAACTTGCCTTTCTATTTCAGCCAAGTCATCGCCACGGACCAGAACGCCGCCCCTTCGGTGTTGATTAGCAATGGCCTGCCTTCGCCGGTCGCACCGGATCCGAATGACATCGCGGCTATTTCTTCGGGCAGTCCAAACGCCTGGGACTTCGGACTGAAATCGGCTCGCATCGCGCAATGGAGCGTTGGTGTGCAGCGCGAAATCGTCAAAGATGTTCTCTTCGACGTAGCATACGTGGGCACGCGCGGCAATCATTTGATCGGCGCGATAAATATAAACCAGTCTTTCCCCGGTCCCGGAGCCCAAGGGCCGCGCCGCCCGTTTTTTCAGATCAATCCTCTGGTCACCAATATCAACCTGCGCACCAACTATGGGGATTCGAAGTATCACGCGCTGCAGGTCCGTTTGGAGAAGCGCTATTCGTACGGACTTACCGGCACGCTGGCCTATACGTGGTCGAAGTATATGGCGGACGTGGGTAACTTGAACGGCGGCGGGAACGGACCGCCGCAGGACGCGCGCTGCTACGGGTGTGAATGGGGGCCCGAGCCCGAGGATCACCGGCATATTCTGGTGGTGAACCACGTTTATGAACTGCCTTTCGGAACGGGCCGGCAGTATTTAACCAAAGGTTGGCTTGGGCAGCTTGCGGGTCCTTGGAATGTTTCCGCCATCTGGACTCTGCAAACCGGCGATCACTTCACGCCCGCTTTGGCGGCGGCCGTCTCCAACTCCGCGGGCGGTGGTGCTCAGCGTCCCGATCGAATCGCAGACGGCAATCTCGCCGCGGGCGCGCGAAGCATCGATCACTGGTTCGATACCGGCGCGTTCATAGCTCCCCCGCAATATAGCTTCGGCAATGCCGGACGGGGAATTCTGGTGGGTCCAGGGCTCTTTAATATCGACCTGGGTATCCACCGCGACTTCCGAATCACGGAGCGCTTCGCACTAAGCTACCGCCTGGAGATGTTCAATTCCCTGAATCATCCCAATTTCAGCTCGCCAGCCGCCGTTACCGGTAATGCCACCGCCGGTCAGATTAGCGGCGCCGGGCCCGCGCGAATCATCCAGATGGCGCTCAAACTTCGCTTTTGAACAAGAACGTGGCCGATTCAATGACGAGAAATTACTTCTTCCGTTCCTTGGCAGGCGGCGCCTTCGCGGGCGCGCAATCGATCCGATCGTTACCGGGGCAAGCCCACGATTCCGGACGGCCCAAGAACGTTTTGCTTTTGATGTCCGACCAGCACCGCCGGGATGGACTTGGCATTGAAGGCAATCGCTTCGCGCGCACGCCACATCTGGACGCGCTCGCCCGGTCCGGCGCGCGGTTCGGCAACGCATACTGCTCCAACCCTGTTTGCGTGCCTTCACGCGCTTCATTGCTGACAGGGCTTTATACGCATAATCATGGCGCGCTGAACAACACCAAACCCTTGGCCTTCCAGAAAAAGACGGCGGCGCACTATTTCGGGCGCGCGGGATACATGACAGGGTTGATCGGCAAGATGCATTTCGTGGATGCCCAGACGCATGGGTTCGATTATCACTTGGATTTCAATGACTGGTATCAATACCTTGGGCCGAAAACAAAACTGTACGCGGATGAACTGAGCCGCGCGAATTCCGGCTCCGGAATGCCGGAGATCGACGACCTGTGGCGGGATGAGGGCGATCCATGGAGCGGGGCGCGCACCCTGGATGGCCGCAAAGGGCCAGTTGCCGTCGGACGGGCTTCGGAAATCCCGGAGAAGGACCATTTCGAAAGCTTCGTCGCCCGGGAGACAGTTCGCTTTCTGGAAAAGCACGGTCGCGAACAGCCGTTCTTCCTGATCAGTTCTGTGCTGAAGCCGCATGACCCCTTCATGCCCGCCAGGCGATTTGCAGCGCAGTTCCGCGCGGACGATATGCAGCTCCCGGATACGTGGGGCAAGGTGGATTTGACGCGTGTTCCACGCCTGGTCCGCGAATCGATCGAGCACAATGCCCCCACGCCCGAATTAAAGGATCCCGCTCTCGCGCGCGAGCGCATGGCCCTTTACTACGCAAACATCGCGCAGATGGACGATGCCTTCGGACACGTGCTCGACGCACTTCACTTGCTCAAGCTGGACCAGGACACCGTCGTCATTTACACCAGCGACCACGGCGAGATGTTGGGCGAACATGGACTTTGGCAAAAATTTCAGTTCTACGAAGGCTCTTGCGGCGTGCCGCTCATTTTTCGGGTGCCCGGCGCGGTCAAGCCCGGCGGCAACTGTTCCATGCCGGTGAGTCAAGTACAAGTGCTGCCTACCATCGCGGAACTTTGTGGTGTTGAGCTTCCCGCTCTCGATGGGCCCAGCTTTGCGGCTCAACTGAGCAATCCGGCGAAGACGCATCCGAATCCGGTCTTTGCCGAGTATGATTTGGCGACTCCGCGCGCCAAATACATGTACCGGATGGGAGATTACAAGTACACGTTCTGGGCAAACGATATTCCGGAACTTTACAATCTTAGGAATGACCCGAAAGAGATGACGAATCTAGCCGGGCAACCCGCACATGGGGCAGTAGAGAGCGAGATGAAGAACGCGTTGTTCGCGTGGCATACCCCTACTGAGGTCGGACTTACTGTTGCGCCCGGGCGCCGTCCAGAACGGTCCCGGTGATTGTGAAAATGTACCTGCCGCATCCGTAATCAGCGACATAGAATCGTTTCCGATTGACAACTTCGGTACCTGCGAGATAGTGTACGAGGTACTCAAACGGAGGTACGACGATGCTCTCGGCAAGAGCTTTACTCTCGTTCGCGTTGTTAGCGGCGTTGGGCGCACCCAGCGCCACCTATGCCCAGACCGGCAGCGGCGTGGTGAAGGGCACGGTGCAAGACGCCTCGGGCGGCGTGGTGACGGGCGCCAAGGTGGTTTTGACCAACC